>JANNGC010000826.1:0-4055 GCA_031380445.1 Pedosphaera sp. | reverse complement strand
GCCAGGCAGAAACGCCTGCTCATCACCGACACGACCTTTCGCGACGCGCATCAGTCGCTCATGGCCACGCGCGTGCGCAGCTACGACATGCTCGCGGCGGCGGATGCGGTGGCGCGGCGTACGCCGGAGCTGTTCTCGCTGGAATGTTGGGGCGGCGCGACGTTCGACACCGCGATGCGTTTCCTGCGCGAAGACCCGTGGGCACGGCTGCGCGACTTGCGCGCGAAGGTGCCGAACATTTGTTTTCAGATGCTTTTTCGCGGCAGCAACGCGGTGGGCTACTCGAATTACCCCGACAATGTCGTGGCTGGATTTGTGAAGCACGCAGCCGAGTCGGGCATGGATATTTTCCGCATCTTCGATTCGCTGAACTACCTGCCGAACCTCAAGGTCGCGATGGAAGCGGTGCAGGACACGCACGCGATTTGCGAAGGCGCGCTCTGCTACACCGGCGACATCCTCGACAAACGGCGCACGAAATACTCGCTGCGCTACTACGTGAAGCTCGCGCAGGAACTCGAGCGCATGGGCGCGCACATGATCGCGATCAAGGACATGGCGGGCCTGTGCCGTCCCTACGCGGCGCACGCGCTGGTCAAGGCGCTGAAGGAGGAAGTCGGGCTGCCGATTCATTTCCACACGCACGACACGAGCGGGATCAATTCCGCGAGCGTGCTCAAGGCCAGCGAGGCGGGTGTGGACGTCGTTGATCTCGCCATCGCCTCGATGAGCGGCTCGACGAGCCAGCCGAATTTGAATTCCGTCGTGGCCGCGCTGGAGCGCACGCCGCGCGATACGGGACTGGATTTGGAAGCGCTGAACGAGTTCTCCGACTACTGGGAAAAGGTGCGCGAAGTCTATGCGCCCTTCGACACCGCGCCCAAAACCGGCAGCGCCGAAGTGTATCTGCACGAAATGCCCGGCGGCCAGTACACGAACCTCAAGGAGCAGGCCGCGAGCATGGGCCTCGGTCATCGTTGGCCCGAGATCGCGCGCACCTACGCGGAGGTGAACGAACTTTTCGGCGACATCGTGAAGGTGACGCCGAGCAGCAAGGTCGTCGGCGACATGACGATGTTTCTCATCACGCGCGGCATCAAGCCCGCCGACGTGGTGAATCTCGAACCCGGCGCCACGCCCTTCCCCGCCAGCGTCATTGACATGCTGCGCGGCGGACTCGGACAGCCGATGGGCGGCTGGCCGAAACAGTTGCAGAAAGTCGTGCTCGGCAAGGAGAAGCCCTTGCGCGGACGGCCCGGTTCCAACTTCCCGCCCGCCGATCTCAAGGCCGAGAGCCGTTCGCTCACCGGCAAATTGAAACGTGAAGTCACCACTGACGATCTCTACAGCCACTTCATGTATCCCGAAGTCTTCGCGGAGTTCGCGAAGTTCACGCGCGATTTCGGCGTCGTGAGCATGCTGCCGACGTCGCCGTTTTTCTTCGGATTGAAACCCGGCGAGGAATTCAGCGTGGACATCGAGGAAGGCAAGACGCTCTTCATCCGCCTGATCAATGTCGGCCCGCCGGACAAGGACGGACGCCGCCCGGTGAGCTTTGAACTCAACGGCATCACCCGCGTCACGCACATCGCGGACAAGTCGGTGAAGTCGGACAAGAAGGCCCGCGCCAAGGCCGACCCGAATGATCCGCTCCAGGCGGGCGCGCCGATTCCCGGCATCATTACCAGCGTCAACGTCAGCGTCGGCACCAAGGTCGCAAAAGGCGACAAGCTGATGACTATGGAAGCGATGAAGATGCAGATGACAATTTAC
Organism: Pedosphaera sp.; assembly: GCA_031380445.1. GTDB lineage: Bacteria > Verrucomicrobiota > Verrucomicrobiia > Limisphaerales > SIBH01 > JANNGC01. The sequence continues at coordinate 2,282 of JANNGC010000826.1, read as the reverse complement.
GCTGCGACTGATGGCGTGGTCGCGGAGATTTACGCGCAGGTCGGCGAGAGCGTGGAGAGCAAGGATCTGCTGGCGAAGCTGAGAGTTTGAAGTGTTTCGTTTGCTCGACAAGTTCTCGTCAAGCAGGAGCTTCACGCGGCGGCGTTGAAGAGCTTGCGTTCACGGTCGGCGGCAAAGGCCAGACACGCCTTGATGTCCTCGCGGGTCAGTTCGGAGAAGTCCGCGAGAATTTCGTCCTCCGTCATGCCCGAGGCGAGATACTCCAGCACGTCATACACGGTGATTCGCATTCCGCGAATGCACGGCTTGCCGCTGCGCTTGCCCGGTTCCACCGTGATGAGGTGCTCGTAGTTCACGCGCGGACGGTATCTTCTGGGCGTTGTTTCGGCAAGGATTGACCCCGGGCGCGTCAGCATCAAGGTGGCGAAAGAAGACAAGTCGGTAACAGGTGGAACTCACCTATTCCATTAGGCTCGCAATTCGTAGGCTTTTTTTAGAAGCCCCTTCAAATACTCCCTGTGCTTTTCGATGTCAGTTTTCTTGAGAGTGATGCGATACAGCCCAAAATGGCGGTTGTAACTGAGAACATCCAAGCCTGTAGCCTCAAGTTCTCTATCTATCTCTTCCGATTGCGGAAGGACGATCTCAAGATGCATTCCTTGAGCGCGAGGTTTGCATAGGGCGAAATTGAAGGCTCGATTGCCGAGCTTAAAGCCGATGTAGTTTTTCTTGTAGTTCTGTTCCAGTCCTGGAGCCAATGACTTGGCGAGTTCCGGAATCGAGTCGGCCATTTTTACGGTTTCGGGCGCCGCTTTCTGCCCCTCCCAGTACGCCCGATTCGTAATTTCAGAAGTGGCTTCGTCTTCATCCACAAGGCCGAGTTTTACGGTATCGAGAACTTTGGTAAAAACCAAACCCATGCCTTCAGGCATTTCAACAGCCGTAAGCTGAATCGCAATGATCGGAACCCACCAAATCCAGATGTGGGTATCGAGGACAATCACCCGACCGCCTCCCAGTCAGCCTCCGCCACAGGTTCGGTGGGCGCGAGGAGCGTGACTGGAGTGCCACGAAGCGGGTAGCGGGAACCCGGAGCGGCTTCCGCAGCAAAAGGAAGAATGATTATCTCAACGGACTCACCACGACGGAAAGGAAGGTCGCGCAATGTAACGACGCCATCCTCGGACAAAGTGGTTTCAGATCGGTGTGCTCGCACGAGTGAACCACAAAGAGGCTGTGATGTTGGGGCAAGCGTGCAAACGGCTGGCGGGACCAAGGCGAAGCGGGACACCCACTCACGGAGCGACACGCGCGCGATAGAAGCGTTGCGTCTGACTTAACGAACTTGCATCGCTCCAGCGCGACGGACTGGCGGGGAGAATCACATTCGTCAGCACGCCCCAGCCACCGGGCAGCGCGCTGGTGGTTTCAATTTGCAGCCAAGCTCCGGGCGCACCGGTCGCTTCCACGGTGGCGAGTCTGTGGCTCGAAGTGAGAGCGAGGCGCGGGCCTAGCCGGGACTTTGTGGACGGGGCGCGGCGCTCACGACGAGCCGTCCGACCACGACGGCCATTTCCTTACCGGGTTTGAACTTCGCCACGGCGCGCGCGGGCACGGGATATTGCTTGGAAGGATCGGCGGGGTTGCGGCCCATGCGCGGTTTGCGACGGCGCACCTCGAAGACGCCGAAGTTCCGCAGCTCGACGCGCTCTTCGCGCCCGAGGCTGTCGATGATGGACGCGAGGAGCGTCTCCACGGCATCCACGGCCTGCGCCTGGCTCAAGCCGACTTTCTCACTGACCCGCAACACAATGTCATGTTTTGTCATAGGCCAATCCTCTGCAGTTGAAACCGTGCTGAAACGTGATCGGATTAAGCTCCGCAGGGGAGGAGCGGTCAAGCGGCGAGTTGGGGTGAATTATGTGATGAGGGGCGGCGGGCCACGGTGCTTAAAACTGGAGGAAGCGAAGGCTCAGGCCCTCAGGGCTTCGCAGGCGGATTGGTGGAGGGCGTGGTGGAAAATTTCGCGAAGTCGCGCCGGGCTTCCTCGGCCTGCTGGCGCGCACTGACGATGCCCAATTCGGCGGAGGCAACTCCGTCCTTGGCTTTAGCCGCGCGTTCGGCGGCTTTTTCTGAAACCACTTGCGCCGCCGTTTTTCTTTTGTCCTCCTCTTTGCGTGCGGTGGAGTCGGGCGGAAGTTGCTCGGCGCGTTTTCTTGCCTCCTCGAATTCTTTTTTGAGCTGCTCCGCTTTCGTCGCGGTCTCTTCCGCTTTTTTCCGGG
>JANNGC010000817.1:0-4203 GCA_031380445.1 Pedosphaera sp. | reverse complement strand
CGTCGAGGTAGGTGATGCGCTGGAAGCGGACGGCCTTGGGATTCTTCTTCGGATCGCTATCGTAGATGCCGTCCACCTTCGTCGCTTTCAAAATCACTTCCGCGCCCATCTCGTTCGCGCGCAGGGCGGCGGCGGTGTCGGTGGAGAAATACGGGTTGCCCGTGCCGGCGGCGAAGATGACGACGCGCCCCTTCTCCAAATGCCGCACCGCGCGGCGGCGGATGAACGGTTCGGCAATCTGCGTCATGGTGATGGCGCTCTGCACGCGCGTGGCCACGCCCTGGCGTTCGAGCGCGTCCTGCAAGGCGAGCGCATTGATCACAGTCGCCAACATGCCCATGTAATCCGCCGTGGCGCGCTCGATGCCCTTCGCGCTCCCCGCCACGCCGCGAAAAATATTCCCGCCGCCGATGACGATGACCATTTCGATGCCGAGGCTGCGGACCTCGCCAATCTGCTCCGCCATGTCCGCGACGCGCGCGCCGTCAATGCCGTTGCTCTGCGCATCGCCGAGGGCTTCACCGGAAAGTTTGAGAAGGAGGCGGCGGTATTTGGGCTTTTGAGCTTTCATGCGTGCGAATACAAAGTGCGCGCGGTTTCTAGCAGCGGGGCTGGGCGGGAGCAAAAGCCAAATTTTGAAAAACTAAATCCAGCGAAACTTTGAACTCTGAACTTTGAACCTTGAACTCTGAACGGGGAATGGCGCGCGCGGCCGCATTTCAAAGTTCAGAGTTCGACGTTCAAAGTTCAAAGTTCTCCCGTCCGTCTCCGCTCTGCCGCATGGTTCGTTGACACATGGATTTTCACTGGCAATAGTTCGCGACCAAGATTTTCCGAAGCACAGACGACAAACTTAAACGTGGCCGCCAAAGACGATTACTTGCTGGATACGCTGATTGAACTCGGCTACGTGACCCACGAACAGATCGAGGCGGTGCGCCCGGACTCCGAGGCCAGCGGGGAAGGCATCATTGACCTGCTCATCACGCGGCACGTTCTCCCGCCCAACGCCGTCACGCAGGCCAAAGCCACTTATTTCCACGCCGAAGTCGTCACGCTGGCGGACATGAATTTGCCGGACGACGTGGTGGCCTCGGTGCCGCGTCACGTCGCGAAGCGTTATCGTGTGGTGCCGGTTTATCGCCACGACAACGTCATTGGCATCGCGCTCACCGATCCTTCCGACCTCGACACGATTGATTCGCTGCATCATCTGCTGAACCTCGAAATCGAGGCCAAGGTCGCAGGCGATGAAGACCTCGACGCGGCGCTGAACAAATACTACGGCGCGGCGGATGATTCGGTCGGCAAGATGATTCAGGACATCACGGAAGGTGATGTCGAAGTCTCGATTCCGAAAGGCGGCGCGGAGGACGACGGCGCGACGGTGGACGCGGACGCGCCCATCATCAAGCTGGTCAACTCGATCATCGTGGACGCCTTCAAGCTGCGTGCGTCGGACATTCACCTCGAGCCGCTGTCGAAAAGTTTCCGCGTCCGCTACCGCATTGATGGCGTGCTCGCGGAGCAGAAGAGTCCGCCGAAGCGGTTGCAGGCTTCCATCATTGCGCGTCTGAAAATTCAGGCGAACATGTCCATCGCGGAGCATCGCATTCCGCAGGACGGCCGTATCCAGACTTCCATCGGCGGCAAGATGATTGACCTCCGCGTGTCGTGCATCCCGAGCAATCACGGCGAGAGCATCGTGATGCGTATTCTCGACAAGGAAGGGTTGAAGCTCGGGTTGCCGCAGCTCGGATTTTTCACGGACGACCAGCAGACCTTCGAGCGGCTCATCGGTTTGCCGGATGGAATTTTGCTCGTCACCGGCCCGACCGGCTCGGGCAAGACGACGACGCTTTACTCGGTGCTGAATTTCATCAACCGGCCCGACCGCAAAATCATCACGGTGGAAGACCCCGTCGAGTACGTGATGAGCGGCATCAACCAGGTGCATGTGAACGAACTGGTGGGGCTGACCTTCGCGCTGGCCTTGCGCTCGATGCTGCGTCAGGCGCCGAACGTGATCATGCTGGGGGAAATTCGCGACCTCGAAACCGCGACCATCGCCATCAACGCGTCGCTGACCGGCCACTTGGTTTTCTCTACGCTGCACACGAACGACGCGCCGGGCGCGGTGGCGCGCTTGATTGACATCGGCGTGAAGCCGTTCCTCGTGGCGTCCTCGACGCGCGCGCTGCTGGCGCAGCGTCTGGTGCGGAAAATTTGCAAGAAGTGCGCCGCGCCCTACATGCCTTCCGACGCGGAGTTGCGCGCGCTGAACATCACTGCCGACCAGGCGGCGAATGCGAACTTCTTGAAGGGCAAGGGTTGCAACGATTGCAACAAGACGGGCCATCGCGGGCGGTTTGGCGTGTTTGAAATGTTCGTCATTGATGACGAGGCGCGGAAGCTGATCTACGACCGCGTGCCCTCGTCGGTGCTGCGCGTGCGCGCGCGAGAGATGGGCATGAGAACGCTGCGCGAAGACGGTGCGCGCAAGGTGCTCGCGGGATTGACGACGGCGGAAGAGGTGATCCGGGCGACGGTCGGGGACTCGGATTGAAATACCGAATGACGAATGACGAATGGAGTTTTCCAAACTAAGGTGAGTGCGAATCCAGCGGCGGGCTTGATGAGTCCATTCGTCATTCGTCATTCATCATCCGCCGCGACAGACACAGTTCAGGAAGGTTGACCGGTTTTTATGTCTTACTCGATGTCCGATTTGTTGCAGTTGGTCGTGTCGGAAGGCGCGGCGGACTTGCACTTGCGCGTGGGCGTGCCGCCCGTCATCCGTCTGCATGGCGTGTTGCATCGCGTCGAGGGGCCGATCATCAAGCCGGAGGACACGGAAGAGCTGATGCGCTCGATCACGTCCGAGGACCATATCCAGCAATGCCGCGAGCGCGGCGGCGCGGACTTCGGCTTCGCTTTCGGTGATCTCGCGCGCTTCCGCGTCAGCGTGTTCAAGGAGAAGGGCAACTTCGCAATGGTCTTGCGGCAGATTCCGAACAAGCTGCTGACCCTCGAGCAAATCGGCCTGCCCAGAGAGACGGTCATGCGCCTGCTCTACAAACCGCGCGGACTCGTCCTCGTCACCGGCCCGACTGGCTCCGGCAAGACCACGACGCTGGCCTCGATGATCAACATCATCAACGAGGAGCGCGACGACGCGCACATCATCACCATCGAAGACCCCATCGAGTATTACCACAAACACAAGAAGGGCGTGGTCACACAGCGCGAGGTGAACGTGGACGTGCCGAACTTCGCCGAGGCGCTGCGCCGCGCGCTGCGTCAGGATCCGGACGTGATTCTGGTGGGTGAATTGCGCGACTTGGAAACGATGGAAGCGGCGATCACGGCGGCGGAAACCGGCCACTTGGTCTTCGGCACGCTGCACACCACGGGCGCGGCGAAGACGATTGACCGGATCGTGAACGCGTTTCCCGCGAACCAGCAGGAGACGATTCGCATCCAGCTTTCGACGGTGTTGCAGGCGGTGATTTCGCAGTTGCTGCTCCCGCGCTCGGACAAGCCGGGCCGCGTGGCGGCCTACGAAATCATGATTAACACGCCGTCCATTGCGGCGCTGATTCGTGACAACAAATCTTACCGCATCAACTCGGACATTCAGACCGGCGCGAAGTACGGCATGGTCACGCTCGACGGCTTCCTGATGGAGAAATATCAGGCCGGCATGATTTCGCGCGACGAAGTGGTCAACAAATCCCAGGACCCGACGACGGTGCAGGCCAAGCTCCAGGAGTGGGAGATGGCGCAGGCCGTCGCCGCCGCCGCGCAGCAACGGAACTCGTAGCATGGGCGAATATATTTCCAATCCGCTCCTGTCGCTCATCAAAGAGCAGGGACTCATTGACGACCTCCAACTGGATGAGGTGATTCAGGAGCAGGCGCGCAGCGGGAAAAGTTTTTCGCAGGTGCTGCACGATTTCGGCATCGTCGAGATCGAAACCCAGCTCGCCATTGTCGCCGCGCATCTCGGCACGGAAGTCATCAACCTCGACGACAAGGAACTCGCGCCGGAACTCGTCGCACTGATTCCTGCGTCCACGGCGCGGATGTATCAGTGCGTGCCGGTGGCGGATTACGGTTCCGTGCTGCAAGTCGCGCTGGCCGATCCCTTGAACCCGGCGGTGGTGGATGAACTTGGCTTCGTGGTGCGGAAGGAAGTTCAAG
>JANNGC010000799.1:0-2539 GCA_031380445.1 Pedosphaera sp. | reverse complement strand
CTCGGCAGCAGCATCGATCCGCAGTTTGGCCCCGTGCTGTTGTTCGGCACCGGCGGACAGCTCGTCGAAGTCTTCCAAGACCGCGCGCTGGGCCTGCCTCCGCTCAACGCCACGCTGGCGCGGCGGTTGATGGAACAAACGAAAGTCTTCACCGCGCTCCAAGGCGTGCGGGGCCGCAAGTCCGTAGACCTCGCCGCGCTTGAGGAGTTGCTCGTGTGCTTCAGCCAACTCGTCGCTGAGCAACGCTGGATTGCTGAAATCGACGTGAACCCGCTGCTCGTTTCGTCCGAACGAATGATCGCCCTTGATGCGCGCGTGGTCTTGCACGCGGCCGCCACTCGTGAGGAAGACTGGCCGCGACTCGCCATTCGGCCTTACCCGACGCGCTACATCACACCCTGGAATCTCCGCGACGGCACACCAGTGACCATCCGCCCGATCCGGCCCGAGGATGAGCCGCTGATGGTGCACTTCCACCAGACGCTCTCCGACCGCAGTGTCTATTTGCGCTACGCCGAGCCGTTGAAGTTCGACCAACGCACCACCCACGAACGTCTGAGCCGAATCTGCTTCATCGACTACGATCGCGAACTGGTGCTGGTGGTCGAGCGGCGCGATCCGAAACCCACGCAGCGGAATTCCTCGGCGTCGGTCGCCTCAGCAAACTGCCCGGCACGAACGAGGCCGAGTTCGCCCTGATCGTCAGCTACGTCTGGCAGCGTCACGGCCTGGGCGCGAAACTTCTCCAACTGCTCGTGCAAGCTGGTCGCGACGAAAAGCTCGAACGGATCACTGCCACCATGCTCGCCGACAATCACGCGATGCAGCACTTGGCCCGCAAAGCTGGCTGCCAGGTGGAACAAAGGCCGGACGGCACCGAATACCGGGCCGAACTGGTGTTATGAAACTGCGCGTCAACGGCCAGACGTTGGAAGTGGCGGACGGCTCGACCGTGCTGCAAGCCACACGGCTGGCCGGCGTCGATGTCCCGACGCTTTGTCACGACGACCGGCTCAAACCGGCGGGCGCGTGCCGTCTCTGCCTGGTGCGCGTGAATGGATCGAATCATCTCGTCCCGGCCTGCGCCACGCCGGTCGCCGACGGGATGGAGGTGGAAACGCACACGCCTGAAATCGAAGAGACGCGGCGGACGCTGCTGCAATTGCTCGCGGCAGATTATCCGGCGGAAGCGGTGGGGCAATGGCCGGAGAAACAGTTTCATCAGTGGCTCAGGCACTATCAGGTTCGGAATGACGAATGCCGAATAACGAATGGGGAGGATGCTGCCGCCGGCGATTCGTCAGCCGCCATTCGTCATTCGCCATTCCACGACAACACTCACCCCTACTTGCACGCGGACTTTTCAAAGTGCATCGACTGCTTCCGCTGTGTCCGCATTTGCGGCGAGGTGCAGGGACAATTTGTCTGGCATGTCACCGGTCCCGGCCACGACGCGAACATCGTGCCGGACGGTCCGACCTTGCTCACCAGTTCTTGCGTGAGTTGCGGCGCGTGCGTGGACACCTGTCCAACCGGCGCACTCGAAGATCACTCCGTCATCGCGCGCGGTTCGCCGACGAAATGGACGCGAACCACGTGTCCCTACTGTGGCGTCGGATGTGAGATGAACGTCGGCACGCGTGACGGCCGCATCGTGCAGGTCAAGCCGGTGCTCGACGCACCCGTGAGCAAGGGGCATCTCTGCGTCAAAGGCCGCTATGCGTTCGACTTCACTCACGCCGCTGACCGGGTGACGGAGCCGATGATTCGTGAAAATGGCGAGTGGCGCAAAGTCTCATGGCCTGAAGCCATCAAATGCGTCGCCGAAAACTTCCGCCGCATCGTGGAAGAGACCGGCCCCGACAGCATCGGCGTGCTGGGTTCGGCGCGGGGGACAAATGAGGAAAACTATCTCGCCCAGAAGTTCGCCCGCGTTGTGCTCGGCACGAACAACGTGGATTGCTGCGCCCGCGTCTGCCATGCACCCACTGCCGCAGGCATGAAGCAGACGCTCGGCACCGGCGCGGCTACCAACTCCTTCGACGACATCGAACACGCCGACACGTTTCTCATCTGCGGCTGCAACCCGACGGAGAACCACCCGATCGTCGGTGCGCGCATCAAGCAGGCGGTGTTGCGCGGCGCGAAACTCATCGTCATCGACCCGCGTGAAATCGAACTGACGCGCCACGCCGCTGTTCATCTGCAACTGCGCCCCGGCACCAACGTCCCGCTGCTCCATGCTCTCGCGCATGTCATCGTGACCGAGGGATTGACGGACGAAGCCGCGCTGCGCGAGCGTGTGAGCGACTTTGAAGTTTTTCGCGAGTTCATAGCGGCGTGGACGCCTGAGCGCGCCGCCACCATCACCGGAGTTTCCGCTGAACTCATCCGCCAGGCCGCACGTCTTTACGCGACGCACAAACCGGCGATGTGTTTCCACGGCCTGGGCATGACCGAGCACGTTCAGGGCACCGAAGGCGTGATGTGTCTGGTGAACCTCGCCCTGCTCACTGGGAACTTCGGCAAGCCCGGCTCG
>JANNGC010000729.1:0-4032 GCA_031380445.1 Pedosphaera sp. | reverse complement strand
AATCGTCGGCGTGTTGAACTGGATGTGGCCCTGCACGGAATCCTTCACGGGGCAGGAGAAGACTTCGCCATCGGGAATGTTCCGCAAGCCCCCGCACATGACGGCGTTGATGCCCTTGATACTGAAGCGCAAATCGGTGCCGGGCGCAGTGATGTGGACATCGCCGGCTTTCTTCATGCGCTTCTCCAGTGGGGCCATGGCCCGGGCCATCTTCGCGTAATCCATCGTGCAAACATCGAAGTAGAGATTCTCGAAAGCCTCGGTGCTCATGCTGGCCGCCTGGGCCATGCTCGGCGTGGGCCAACGGAGGACGCACCAGCGAGTTTTGTTGACGCGGTAATTCTGCACGGGGCGAATGATCTTTGAGTAGAGCGCCATCTTCTCGCTGGGAATGTCGGCGTTCTCGCTGGCGTTGGCCGCGCCGCGAATGGCGAGGTAGGCCTGCACCTTCTTCATGCGCGCGAGTTCGATGCTGCTCACGAGCGCGGCGTGCTTCGCATCGGTGTCGCGGATGATCTCGCGCGTGATGCGGCTGTGGCGCACTTCGATGATGGGAATGGCCCCGACCTTGCGCGTGGCGCGCATCAGCTCCACGGCGAATTCGTCCGGCACGTCAATGACCTCAATGAGGATGCGGTCGCCGCGTTGGAGGCGGCAGGAGTATTCGATGAGGAGCTTCGCAAGTTTCGTCAGGCGCGGATCAGTCATGGCGTGAGTTCAAGGTTTTGGAAGTGAAGTTGAAAGTGGAAAGTGCGGCGACAGCACGGCCGCCTCACTCCTTCGTGATTGTTTCGTCGAGATTCAGAATCGCGCGGCTCACCATCGCCCACGCGGCGACTTTGTGGAGGTTCACGTTCGGCGGGAAATTCGTGGAGGCCATGCCGACCTTGAGCGCGTCCGTGGTGCGGTCCTCGAAATAGCGATATTGCTCCTCGTAGAATTTCACGAGCGAGGTCAGCTCGCGCTCGCTCGGCGTGCGCCCGGTGCAAAGACGGAACGCGTAGGTCGCGCGGCTCTTCTCGTCATCGCCGCCTTCACGATACACGCGCAGCCCCATGGCCTGCGCGGCTTCGACGTAAGTTTTTTCGTTCAACGTCGTGAGCGCCTGGAGCGGCGTGTTCGAGCGCGTGCGCCGGGTGCAGGAGGCGTCCGCCGTGGGCGCATCGAAGGAGAGCATCGCAGGGAAGGGCAGGGCGCGTTTCCAGAACGTGTACATCCCGCGCCGGTAACGATCCTCGCCCCCGCTCTCCGGCCAGGAGAAACCGCCATACACCGTGTCGCCCACGCTGGCCGGAATCGGCGGCCGCACGCTCGGCCCGCCGATCTTCGGATTGAGCAGACCGCTCACGGAGAGCGCAATGTCCTGCACGATCTCCGACTCCACGCGGAACCGCGCGCCGCGCGCCAGCCACTTGTTGTAAGCATCCGCCGCCAGCGCGTCCGGCGTGATGCGCGAGGATTGTTTGTAAGTTTGCGAACTCACGATGAGCCGGTGCAAGTGCTTGAGCGACCAGGAGGGAGAACTTTGAACTTTGAACTTTGAACTTTGAACATCGAACGAAGGCTCCATGAATTCCACCGCCAGCCAGTCCAGCAGCTCCGGGTGCGACGGCACTTCGCACCGCGTGCCAATGTCCTCCGGCGTGGTGAAAAGTCCCTGCCCGAAATACGCCTGCCAGACGCGGTTCACGAACACGCGGGCGGTCGTGGGCGCGCGGCGGTCCACGATCCATTGCGCGAAGCCGAGCCGGTTGCGCGGCGCGTCCGCCGGGAACGGCGGCAAAATATTCGGCACGTCCGGCTGCACTTCATCGCCGAGCCGCTGCCAGTCGCCGCGCCGGAAGATGCGCGTGTGGCGCGGTTCCGCGCGCTGCTGGAGCGCCAGCGTCGTCGTCGGGTAAATCCAGTTTGTCCACGCGCTGTCGATGGGCGCGTTCACTTTCGCGAAGGACGCGTCCTGCCAGCGGAAGAGGTTGAACAGTTCGCGCTTCTGCTCCGCCGTGCGCAGCTCCGGCGCGACCGCGACCAATGCCCGTTGTTCCTTCGTGAACGGATCCACTTCCAGCGGCCCAACCTTCGTCGTCGCACTCAGGCGGAAGCGACCGAAGGCGTGGCAGTCCAGCGCCGTGTCGTTGTCGTGCTTCTGGTAAATCGTGAACTGCAACCGCGTGCCGCCGGGAAATTCTGGAATCGGCTCGGCGCACTCGAAGACCGCGCGGTGCTCCGTGTTCTTGAGCACCGGGAACTTGCTGGAGGTCCAGCCGCCCTTGTCCGTGTTGCCATCAATCGCGTTCGTGATGCTGAAGCCCGGCGCTTCGAGGTCGGCCAGCGCGCGGCGGAAGATGATCTTGTTCGTCACGCTGGCGTTGGTCGCGGCATAGGCTTCCACGACAAATTCCTTCAGCAGCCAGCTTCCCTTGTTCATCAAGCCCGGCCCGCCATAAGCCAGGTTCGGATGGGTGAGCACTTCGAGGCGAAAGCCTGTGATCGTCACCGGCGGCGCGTCCACCCACACGCGCGTGACCGCGCCGCGTTGCAAGTCGCCGCCGCCGAGCAGCGAGCCGTCCGGCTGCTTCTCATACTTCGTGGCGAAGTTGTGCCACTCGACCGGTTGCAGCACCGACCATTCGCCGGTCGCGCCTGCGGACTCCGCCTCCCACGCGGCCAGGCGCTCGGCGAGATTCGTCGTGCTCTTCATCGCCTTGTCTTCCGCCGTGTGAACTTTCGTTCGCAAGTCGTCGCGCTTCTTCTGTTGCTCCGCCGTGGGCACTTCGAGGAACGGCTCGTCGTCGCTGTTCAGAAAGGCGTAGAGCTGGAAATACTCCTTCTGCGCCAGCGGATCGAACTTGTGATTGTGGCACTGCGCGCAGGCGATGGTCAGCCCGAGCCAGGTGCGGCCCACGGCGTCCATGCGATCAATCATCGCCTCGGTGCGGAACTGCTCCGGCTCAATGCCGCCCTCCTGGTTCAACATCGAGTTGCGGAGAAAGCCCGTGGCGATTTTCTGATCCAGCGTGGGGTTCGGCAGCAAGTCGCCCGCGAGCTGCTCAATGGTGAACTGGTCGAACGGCAGGTCGCGGTTCACCGCCTTGATGACCCAGTCGCGATACGGCCAGATGCTGCGCGCGGCGTCTTTCTCGAAACCATTCGAGTCCGCGTAGCGTGCGGCGTCCAGCCAGTGCCGGCCCCAGCGCTCGCCGTAATGCGGCGACGCCAGCAGCCGTTCGACCGCTTTCGCGTACGCATCCGCCGATTGGTCCGCGAGGAAATCATCCACCTCTTTCGGAGTGGGCGGCAGGCCGGTAAGATCAAGCGAGAGGCGACGAACCAGCGTGATGCGATCCGCTTCGGGCGAAAACTTCAGGCCTTCTTTCTCCAACCGCGCGGCGATGAAGGCATCAATGGGATTGGGAACTTTGAACTTTGAACTTTGAACTTTGAACTTTGAAACCTCCGGCACAACCGGACGTGCCGGTGCTTTGAATGCCCAATGATCTTTCGGCTCCACCAGTTTCACCGACGCTTCATCCGGCCAGACCGCCCCTTGATCAATCCACGCGCGCAACACGCCGATCTGTTCCGCGGTGAGCGGTTCGCCCTTCGCGGGCATGAGCAGGTCCGCGCCTTTCAGTCCGGCGACCATTTGAATCATCAGGCTCTCGGCGCTTTTGCCGGGGAGGATGACCGGGCCTTGGTCGCCGCCTTTTAGCGCGGCGCTTTTCACGTCCCAGCGCAGTTCGCCTTTTTGCTTCTTCTCGCCGTGGCATTCGTAGCAGCGCTGCGCGAGGAGCGGCTGCACGTCCTTGACGAAATCAATCGGGCGCGCGGCGGGCGGCGGCAGTTCCGCCGCCGGCAAAGTGGTCGCGAGCAGGCCGAGCAGTGAAAGCAATTTGAACGTAGAGCGATTCATGAGCGCGCGGAGCGTAACAGCGGCGCAACGAGTTGTCAGTGTTCAGTTCTGAACGGAGCGCGGACCGCCGAGTCCGCGTGTTCATCAACGCACCGTTGGCGGATGGTTGGAGAAATTATGAA
>JANNGC010000682.1:0-8084 GCA_031380445.1 Pedosphaera sp. | reverse complement strand
GTCACGCCGCCGAGTTCCGTGAAGCCGAAGCCGAGCGCGGCCCACGCGGGCAGCGCGGCGGCGTGCTTGTCCATGCCGGCGGCGAGTCCGACGGGGTTCGGGAATTTGAGACCGAAGACTTCCACCGGCAGTTCCGGCGCGGAATACAGCGACGACAGCAGCGAGCACAAGGCCGGGGAACGGCTGCAGTGGCCGAGCGCGGCGATCGTGCGGTTGTGAATGTGCTCCGAGTCCTGCGTGAAAAGCGCGGGGCGGATCAGACGGCGGTAAAACCAGCTCATGTTGCGGGCGGATGTTTGGCGAAGCCGTGAGGCGAATCCAGAAAATCCACGTGTCGTCGTCGCGCTGCAATCAGAGCAAGGTGGGTTTTGTCGCGCGGCGACAAAGCCAGCCCGCGCAGAGCGGGCGAACGGAATGGGGTGTGACGTGCGGAAAGCGTCGGGCCTTCCGGCGGGCCGCTCGGCGCGGCCCGACTGGTCGCCGCGCGACCAGTTCCACCGCATTGGCATGGCATGCGCCGGACGGCCTGGAAACCGGGCTTACGGAAGCGGCGCTCCAATGTCCGCGTAGAGTTTCGCGAGGCGTCGCGCGTGCTCATCGTAGGCGGATTCAAACAGTTCGACGGCGCGTTCCTTCCCCACCACGGCGCCCGCCGTCAGCACTTTGGGCGGCTGGCCCGCGCGCGTGAGCCGCGCCGCGACCTCGGCCTTGATGGCGTTGATCAGCAGGCAGCCGCCCACGGTCGAGCCGGGGGCGACGGGCGTGTCGAGTCCGTCAATTTTCACCATCGCGTCGCCAACCGGCGCGCCGGTGTCGAGTACGAGGTCGGCGAAGTCCTGAAGTTTTTTCCCGTCCGCGCGCTGGCTGGTGCTGGCCTCGGAATGCAGGCGGCTGATGATGGCGACAACTTTCACGCCGCGCGCCTGGAAGCCTTGCGCCATCTCGATGGGCACGAGGTTGCAACCGCCGGACGAGGCGACGAGCGCGCAGTCCACGGGCGACAAATCGAAGTTGCGGAGAATTCGCGCGGCGAGACCGGAGACATTTTCGAGGAACATCGCCTGCCGCTGGCCGTTCGGGCCGACGACGAGATTGTGAAAGCTCAACGAGAGTTCGACGATGGGATTGAAGCCGGGAAACGATCCGTAACGCGGCCACATCTCCTCCACGAGGATGCGGCTGTGGCCGGAGCCGAAGAGATGCACCATGCGGCCCGCGAGAATCGTCTGCGCGAACCAGTCCGCCGCCTGCGCGATGGCGGGGCGTTGCCCAGCCACGGCGTCCACCAGCTCGCGGCAGCGGGAGAGATAAATTTCAGCAGGCGACATGGGGCTGAGAATTAACGACGGGATCAATGGGGTCAAAGAGTTTGCACGCATCCCTGGCGCGCGAGTTCCTTCCTGACAGCCCCGGCGATTCATGTTTGCCTTGTCGCCATGCAATCAGGCGCGACGCCACTTCTTACGGATTTGTTGAAGGCTGTGTCGCGCTCGTTTTACCTCACGCTGCGCGTCCTCCCGGCGGCGGTGCGTCCGCAAATCGGTCTCGCCTACCTGCTCGCGCGCACCACCGACACCATCGCGGACACGGAACTTATCCCCGTGGAGCAGCGGCTCGCGGCGCTGCATGACTTGCGCGGGCGCATCGCCGGCACGCGCTCTCAACCTGTGGACTTCGGCGCGCTCGCGGCGGCGCAGCCGGAAATTCCCGGCGGCGGCACGAACGCCGAGCGCGTGCTGCTCGAACGCGCGGAGGAAGCCATCGCGCTGCTCGCGCACAGCCGCGCGGATGATCGCAAACTCATCCGCGACGTGCTCGCGACCATCACGAGCGGGCAGGAGCTGGACTTGCAACGCTTCCGCGCCGCGCGCGCCGATCACATTGTGGCGCTGCATTCGGATCAGGATTTGGATGATTACACTTATCGTGTCGCGGGCTGCGTGGGCGAGTTCTGGACGCGCCTGTGCCGCGCGCATCTGTTCCCGCACGCGACGATCAGCGACGCCGCGTTGCTGCATGACGGCGTGTGTTTCGGAAAGGGATTGCAACTGGTGAACATCCTCCGCGATCTGCCGCGTGACTTGCGCTCGGGCCGCTGCTACCTGCCGAGCGAGCAACTGGCGCGCGCGCAACTGGCGCCCGCTGATTTGCTGAATCCCACCGTCGCGCTGCGGCTGCGCCCGGTTTATGACGAACTGCTCGACCTCGCCGAATCGCACCTGAGCGCCGGCTGGGAATACACGAACGCGCTGCCGCGTTCCCAAGTGCGCGTGCGGCTGGCGTGCGCGTGGCCCGTGCTGCTCGGCGTGAAAACGCTCGCGCGCCTGCGCCGCGAAAACCCGCTCGACCCCGCGCAGCGTGTGAAGGTGAGTCGCGCGGAAGTGCGCTCGATGATCGCGGGCTCGGTGTTGAAGTATCCGTTCACGCGCGCGTGGGAGAATTTGTTCGCGCAGGCGAAGGACAGCTAGTGGGGCAGCCGTCCCGGCTGTCACTTGTCCACTGGCCGCCTCGGCTGGTGGTTTTCAGCCGGGACGGACCAAGGACGGAAAGCGGCCGGGACGGCTGCGCCACCCACGAACATTTGTCTTTCCGCGCGCGCTGGGTTCGGTTCAATCAGCGGCATGATGATTCCCATGATTCGCCACGGCGCGACGGGCGCGTTCGCCCTGGCCGCGCTGCTCGCCGCCGCCGGTTGCTGCCGCACGATGAAAGAACCGCTCCCGGCCGTGAAAGCCATGTCGCCCGCGCCTGCGCCCGCCAAACCAACGGCTTCCACCACGCTGCCCGCCGGCGTCATCTTCGATGGGAAAACTTTGACCGGCTGGGAGATCACCGACTTCGCCGGGCACGGCACGGTCACGGTCACGAACAGCGAGGTGCGCGTCGGCCTCGGCCACATGACGGGCATCACGCTCACGAACACCAACGATCTGCCGCGCATGAATTACGAAGTCTCGCTGGAGGCGATGCGCGTGGATGGCAGCGACTTTTTCTGCGCGGTGACGTTTCCGGTCGGGAAGGATCATTGCGCGCTCATCATCGGCGGGTGGGGCGGGGGCGTGGTCGGCCTGTCCAACATCAACAGCGAGGACGCGTCGCAGAACGAGACGACGAAGTATCTGAACTTCACGAACAACCAATGGTTCCGCGTCCGTGTCCGCGTGGTGCCGGGGAAGATTCTGGCGTGGATCGATGACGACGCCGTGGTGGACCTGGACACGGCGGAGAAAGTCATCGGCCTGCGCATCGAGACGGAGTCCTGCACCCCGCTCGGCCTCGCGACGTGGAACACGGCGGCGGCGTGGCGGAACATCCAGATCAAGCGGCTGTGATGGACGGCGCTCCCGGGCTTGGGAACTTGCGATCACAATTTTGTGACAGTCAGGACGCGGAGTGTCTTGTCGCTGGCCGGTGGGTTTGGCCGCGCGGGAAAGTTTTTGTTCCGTCCGCGTTGTTCAAGCGCCCGGCCTCCGGCCCGCGTCACCGCGCGCGCGCCCTTTGAAATCAGTTCATTCGCGCGTTTTCTCACCGCGCCGATTTTCTTTCTCAGGATTGTTCTGCGCGTGGCGCGCAGAGCAGGACGGCTCGCGTGCGTGCTGGCCCAGCATTTGCGAACACGTTTTCAGTGCGACGGTGGCTGGTTCCTTCTGGTGCTTCCCCAGGAATGTTGGTTGTCAAAGGTGCATGAACATGAGACAGAATAAAATCGTATGAAGCCCGAAACCCAATTGCGCCTCGCGGCGTGCTCCGCTCTGCTTTGTCTTTCCGTCTTTTCTCCGCTCTTGCGCGCGGCAGAAATGATTCCCGCGCCGCCGCACATCGTCGGCGACAAAACTACGAACGGCCAGCCGCGTCTCGTCTTTCCGTATCCGGGCGCGCAGTCGTACGAAATCCTGAGCGCGGACACCGTGCTCGGGCCATTCACGCCCGACACCACTTCGGGAAGATTCCTCGGGCCGACGTTCATCGTGACAAACGGCAGCGCGATGAAGATTTTCAAAGTCGGCGCGGTGCCGATGAGCAGCAACGATCTCTTCATGGCCACGGTGCTGAACCGTCTGACCTACGGCCCGACGCCGGATGACATTGATCACATTCGCAACATCGGTGCGGATGCGTTCATCGCGGAACAGATGGCGGGCGAACTTATCCCCGAGACCATTGACACTGACACACGGATTGTGAACACGCCCATTCCGCTCACGCCGCCCAATGCCCTGACCAACTGGGTTCGCGTGACCGCCACGGGCACGGCGGGCGGGCCGAACTTCGGCATCTATCTGAACGGTGCGGGCACGGTGTACATTGATAACGTGTCCATCGTGCGGGGCACCAACGCCGAGGTCGGGCCGAACTTATTGCAGAACGCCGATTTTGAAAATCCGACGCTGGTTCCGCCGTGGGTCAATCCCGGCAACACGCTGCGCGTGGCGATGATTACGAACAGTCCCACGACGGACGGGCTGGCGGCTTCGGGCAGCAACTGTCTGCGGCTGACCTACAGCGCCGATCCCGGTGGCGTGACGTCGGGGTTCAATCAGCCGTTCACGAATGCCACCCCGGTTTCCACGCAGCGTTTCACCATCGCGTTCTATTATCTGCCGGTGCAGAACACGAACGCGCTGGATGTGATCGCCCGTGTTTCCGCAGGCGGAACTTTGGGCGGCACCACCGGGCGGGTCAGTTTGCCGCTCTTGCCTCCTGCACCGCCCACGCCGCCCACGCCGCCGCCGGCCATCAGCCATGTGTATGAACGGCTCACGAACACGACGGCGCGGCTCGATGACTTGCGCGCGTGGCATGTCTTCCGGGCCATTCACAGCCAGCGGCAGTTGAACGAAGTGCTCGCGCAATTTTTCCAGAACCATTTCACCACGCAGTTTTCGAAGACGGATGAGTACTTCGACAACAACTTCAACGAGGGCCAGTACACGAATGAAGTCGTGCGCGAAAACCTGGCCCTGGATTTGCACTGGCGGGAACACAACCGCTTCCGGCAGGCGTTGTTGAATCCGAACTGCAACTTCCATGACCTGCTCAAGATCAGCATCGAGAGCGAGGCGATGATCATCTATCTCGACACCATCCTGAGCGGCCGGGCCGCGCCCAATCAGAACTACGCCCGCGAGATTATGGAGTTGGGCACGATGGGCGCGGACAATGGTTACATCCAGCAGGACATCGTGGAACTGGCGAAAGTCTGGACCGGCTGGCGCGTGGACAAGAAGGACGCGAGCGTGGCGCACAATCCTTTCGCCGCGCCGATTCCCCGGGTCGCAACCAACATGGCACTGTTCGCCGACACGCCGGGCCTTTGGGTGTTGCACTACAATTCCAACCAGCACCACATCACCGGCCACAAATACCTGTTCACGAACAACGTGATTCACCCGCGCTTCGGGGCGGCGTTCGGCGGCGGCGCGTCCTACTCCCTCATTCTCAGTAACACGCTCGCCACCGGCACGAACGGCATGGCCGAGGGCTACAAGGTGGCGCAACATCTCGCGAACCTGCCCTACACGATGGAATATCTGAGCGTGAAACTCTGCCGCGTCTTCGTGCATGAGGATTTCCACTACGGCCAGTATGACTACACGCTGGCGAATCTTTCGCCCGAGGCGCAGCTGATCAAAGACTGCATGACCGCGTGGAACACGCCCGCTGGCGACGGACGCAAGGGCAACATTCGCGGCGTGCTCACGACGATTTTCAATTCCGCGCTCTTCCGCAGCCACGGCGCGTCGCAGCAGAAGGTGAAGACGCCGCTGGAATTCGCGGTCAGCGCGGTGCGCGCGCTCCGCACGGTCTCGACGGACACGAACAGTTGGGTCAGCTCGACCTGCGAGAGCGACGGCTACGGCATCACCGGCACGAACGGCAACACGTATCCGCTCAGCCGCATGGGCGGCATGGGCCTGTTCAACAAGCCCGAGCCGGACGGTTGGTCGGAGTTCGGACGCATCTGGATGAACACGGCGAACCTGTGCGAGCGCATGAGATTCGCGCAGCATCTGCTGATGGCGAACAACAGTTCGCTCAAGACCAGCGACTACGGCAGCCCGGGTTTGCGCAACAATTCTGACCCGGTAAAACTGCTTCAGGCGAAACTGCCCGGCGCAAGCTGGAACAACGCCGCCGCCGTGACGGACTTTTTCCTCGGCCTGTTCTACCCCGGCGAAGGCGCGGCGAATCTCGGTCGCGACCGCGAGGCCGCGATCAATTACCTCAACACGGACGAGGCTGGCACCGGCAACTCACCGTTCAGCGGCTTGTCCGGCACGGCTTACGACGGGCGTGTGCGCAGCATGGTCGGATTCCTCATGTGCCTGCCCCGCTTTCAGGAACAATAATTTAACTGGAGAAACATTATGCCCAACATCATCACCCGCCGCTCGTTCCTCAGTAACGCCGGTCGCGCCGCCATCGGCCTCGGCCTGGCCTCGCTCACGACGCTGCCGCCCTTTCTCCGTCGCGCCCTCGCCGAAGGCGCGGTGGGCGTGAATGGCAAGAAGCTGCTCTTCATCTTCCTGCGTGGCGGCAACGACGGCGTGAACAATATCCTGCCCATTCTTGATCCGAGCTACCTCGGCACGCGCCCCGGCATCGGCATTCCCAAGCATCCGACTGGCGACAATTTTTACCTGAACACCGGTGGTCCTGGCACCGTGCTCGGCGTGGACGCCGGAGCGCCCGGCGCGGCACTGTCGTTGAACAACGGTTTCGCCGGACTCAATCCCGCGATGGCCGATCTCGTGCCGCTCTACAACGCTGGCGACCTCGCGTTGATTCATCGCGCCGGCTACCGCAGCCTCTCGCGCTCGCACTTCGACTCCGAACAGTATTGGGAAAAAGGCACCGACGGCACGTCCGCGAACCGCAACGTCACCGACGGCATCTGGTATCGCACCATCATCGAGTCCGGCTGGAACCAGAGCCACGCGCTCTCCGGCGTCTCGATTCAATCGAACATGCCCGCCTCCATGCGCGGCGAGCAGCCGATGACGAACCTCAGTTCCATCAGCCGCTACAACACGCTGGGCGTTCACAGCGCGTCCGGTTCCACCAACACCGATCGCGTGAAAATGCTCAACGCGGTGGACGCCGCGAACACCCAGCCCTATCCGAAGAAAGACAACCGTCCGCTGGTTCATACGCTCGGCACGCAGTTCCGCGACACGCTTGATTTGTTCCAAGACCCGCTCTTCGCCTCGAACGCCTTCTTCGACACGAACGGCACCACCTCGCTCTTTCCGATCAATGCCGCCTCCGACCAGCGCGGTCTCGGCAGCGGTGCCTACGGTCTGATGCAGAACATCAAGTCGTGCGCGCAGATTCTCGCGAACACCGACGCGGTGATTTGCGGCACGCAGCTTGACGGGTTCGACACGCATACCGGGCAGGTCACGGCGGGCAGCCCGCATCTCGGCGGTCACGCGAATTTGTTGCGCCGCCTGGCTTGGACCTATCACGCGCTCTGGCGGTTCTTCAGCAACCCGGCCTACAACATTCAAGGCCGCAATCTTTGGAACGACACCATCATCGTCACCATGTCCGAGTTCGGCCGCACCTCGGAGGAAAATGACTCAATGGGCACCGACCATGCCGAGGCCAGCGTGATGTACATCGGCGGCGGCGGCGTGAACGGCGGCGTCCATGGCTGCGACATCAACCCGAATGCGAAACTCGGTGGCGCACCGAACTGGGCCATCGGCAACGGCGCGAAAACCGGCGCGCTCTATTCCGCCGACGCCAACGTCGGTTACCTGCGCCGCACCATTGATTACCGCAGCGTGCTCGGCGAAATCATCCGCGACCACCTCGGCGCGACGCAGAACCAGTTGAACCGCATCATCCCGGCCTACGCGAACGAGTCCACCGAGCACTTGCTGAATGGCGGCCTGGTTTCGACCACGCCGATCATCGGTGAGTTGGGGATTGTCTAGTTGGAGCCGGAGCGCGGGGGATTCCCCCCCCCACCAACAGTTTTAGGAGGCGGTGGGGATAAAAAAATAAATGGGGCCTATGTGGAAAATTGTGGGGGGGGGGTGGCGCCCGGGCCCGGGATTTTTGGAGCGGAGCCCGAC
>JANNGC010000776.1:0-7253 GCA_031380445.1 Pedosphaera sp. | reverse complement strand
GCGTCGGTGTTGCTGACGGCGACACGGAAGGTGGCGGAGAGTTGCTCGAGGACGGTGAGGTTTGTGGGCGACGCGGTGAGGACGGGCGCGCTGACGGCGGCCTGCCCGTAGGGGCGGAAATAGGACGCGGGCATGGGCTGCTCGTAGGTGCCGTCGGGGAGTTTCCAGCCGATGGCGAAGGAGTCGTCGCCGTTGCCGGTCTTGTGCAGGGCTTCGACGTAGTAGCGGCGGCCGGCTTCGAGGTAGATGTTGGTGGATTGCTGGGTGGGGAAAACATACCAGGAGCGGGCGAGGGCGCTGTTCAGATTGTAGGCGATGCCGACTTTGTTGGCCGCGCTTTCGTCGGGGCTGAGGAAGAGGATCGCGGAGTTCTGGCCCTGGCACCAGAAGACATATTCGCCAGTGACGGGCACGGTGAGGAGGCCGCGATAGCGTTCGCCGAAGTTGTCGCCGTAGCTGGACGGGGTCTCGAAAAGATTGGTCGTGACCTCGACGAGATCGGGCGCGGGCGGGAAGACGTTCGTGAAACTGAGCAGCGTGCTGCCGGGGATGCCCAGATAAATCTCGCGATAAAGGCCGGGCGTCTGCGCGCGCGCGGACGGGGCCAGCACCGCCGCCAGCCAAAGCAAGGCGACCAGCACCCAGCGACCGCCGAGGCTTCCAGCCCTCGACGCTCGACTCTCGGCTCTCGACTCACGGCGTTCCCTCTTCTGATTCTGATGTTCCATGTGACTAAAACGACATTCCTCGCCTGCGCCTGTAATTTCGGCGCGAAAAAACCTTCGGGTGAAACAGTTCTTGGTTGTCTGAATCACGCGATTAAAAGTGCGTTCTGTGGTTGTCCAACGGCCCTTGTTCGAGGCCGACCCTGAACGGCGCGCGCGCGCCAGGCGTTTTCACCCGCGTCTCCACCACGGGATTTCCGCCCGGCGAAACGGACGTGTTTCCACGCCGCTCCTCGCGCCGCCCCGAAGACCCGCGCGGCTGCTCTCCAGCATCCAGACACGGCCTGTCCTCCAAGCCCGCAAACCGTAGCCACGACCTGACATACGTTCCATCTGGGTAAAACGCGCATCCGTCCGCGTGGTGTAATTGCGTAACACCTTCCTCCGCACAATTCCCATGTGGCCGGGAATCGGGCGCAAAAAAACGCGGCGCACGCGCGCCGCGCGATGGAACCTTCGTCCTCACACTTGGCTCAACGAATTCAAATCCACCCACCCCCGCGTCACCGCGAACTTCACCAGTTCCGTCGCCCGCCGCACCCCCAACTTGCGCATCACCCGCTGGCGATGCTTCTCCACCGTCCGCACGCTCAGGCTGAGTTGCGTGGCCATGTCCTTGTTCGGCAACCCCTCGACAATCAACGCCAGCACCTGCTTCTCGCGCTCCGAGAGCGGCTTGGGCCCGCTGTCATCCAGCTTGCCGCCGTTCTGGACAAATTCCTCGAAGAACGCCTGCGCCACATCCGGCGCGAACGACGTCTCCCCCCGATGCACCCTCTCGATGGCGCTCACCAGCTCCAGCGGCGAAGCGTTCTTCGTCAAGTAACCCGGGGCCCCCGAGCGCACCACATCCCGCACCACGTCCTTGCCCTTGCGCCCGCCGAGGATCAACACCCGCACCTTCGGATGCGACGACCGCAGCGAACGCGTCGTCTCCAGACCATCCATCCCCGGCAACGAACTATTCATCACCACCACATCCGGCGTATGTTTTTTCACCCCCGCGATGGCCTCCTGCCCGGTGGCCGCCTCGCCCACGACATCGAACTGGACATGCCGGCTCAAACACGACCGCACGCCCTCGCGCACGTAGGGATCATCATCCACCAACAGCACCTTGATATTCATAAAGTTAGCGACTCACTGAGTTTTGTATTTTCTGCTCTAAAAATTTACTGAACTTTGAACTCTGAACTCTGAACTCTGAACTTTGAACTTTGAACGCGGCAGCACCGGGCGACCGAGGCCGCTGCGTTCAAAGTTCAAAGTTCCCAGTTCGTTGGTTCAAAGCTCCCCTTCATGGCGATTGCAATTGATAAAACCGCGCCCCGCTCGTCGGCGCAGCCAAAGACACCGACCACACCCCGGCATTCAGCACCGGCCCGTTGGACACCGGTGCCCACGCCACCGGCGCGTTCAAATTCGTGGTGCTCACCAGTTGCGCCGCCCCCGCCGACTGCGGCCACGACAACGACACCACCCCGCCCGAACTCACCAAGCGCAAGACCGGATTCGTCAGCACGGAGATGGTGAAAGACTGTGCGTCCGTCATGAGCGGCGCACCGTTGTCCGCCACCCGCACCGTCAAATGCACCGGCCCAAACGCCTGGTCATTCCCCGGCGTCCACGAAAACAAACCGCTCGTTGGATGAATCGTGGCCCCGCCCGGCGCGCCCGCCTCCAGTGAATAAGTCAGCGCCTGCCCCGCATCCCCATCCGCCGCCGCCGCGGTAAACGACAGCAGGCCGTTGCGCACCGCCGACCGGTTCGCCACGAAGCCCAGCGTGGGTGGCGTGTTATTCTGATGCGGCGTGAGATTGGTGACCGGGACGACCTGCTTCGACTCCCCCGGCGGCAGCCACGACAGCACCGCCGTCCCCGCCCCCGTGGCGTTAAAATACTCCAACATCACCGCGTACGACTGTCCCGCCGCCAGCGCGATGCTGCCCGAATCCTCCGTGGCCGCGTGCGCCGCCCAGTTGCTGATGATGAGCTGGTTGTTCACCCACAACCGCACCCCGTCATCGCTCAAAGTGTAGAACTGATACGACCCGCCCGCGTTCGCCTTCACCTTCCCGGTCCACCGCACTGAGTAAGTCACCGGCATCGCCGTCGGCTCCGGCGAATTTGTGTTCCACGAAAAATTCACCGCCTCATCAATCCGCGTGAACACCGGCGTGTTAAACGCCAAGCCTGAGAAGTACGCCCCGCGCAAACCGCGATCCGCCGGATACAGTTGCGCGCTCGGCACCACTTCCTTCGCCACCCCCGGCTGCGTCCACCACAACTGCGCCGCCGCGCTGAACGAACCCTCGAAGTATTCCATCGTGATGTCGTAGTAGCGCCCCGCCGCCAGCGTGATGCTCCCAGAATCCTCCGTCTGAAAATGTCCCGTCCAATTATCAACCAAGAGCTTGCCATCAATCCACAGCCGCACGCCCTCATCCGAGACCGTGTGGAACTGATGCACCCCTGAGCGCCGCGCCTGCACGCGGCCCGTCCAGCGCACCGAGAAATTATCCGCCGCCATGCCCGCGATGGGCACGCCATTGCCCCAGTTGAAATTCACATTCGTATCCACGCGCGCCTGAAAGAACTGGGTGAAATTGCGATCCACAAAATACTCCGCCTGCAACCCCGTCCCGCGCCCCGCCGGTTCCGGCAAATTCACCGACACGCCCACCACGCGGCTCGTCGCCGTCAGTCCCGAGTTGTCCGTGGCCACCGCCGAGAACGCATAGTTGGTCGCGCCGAGATTGTTCAACGTGAGCGAATACGGCGGCGCGAACAACTGACCGACGCGCGTCGCGCCGGCATAAAATTCCACCTGCGAAATCGCGCCATCGCCATCCGACGCGCTCGCGACCAGCGTCACGCTCGCGGGCGCGTCGAGTGCCGAACCATCCTCGGGACTGGTCAGCGTGACCGACGGACCCGAGCGCACGTAGCTCACGACGAGCTGCGGCACGTTGGCGGAAGAATTTTCCCGCGCGCCGTAGCTGACAAACTCGCTGCTGCTGGTGTTGGTGGTTGCGTTCGTGCCCGTGCTGAAAATGCGGAAGGTGAGCAGCCCGCCATTGGCGAGCGCAGGCGCGATGAATGGCGTGACTGGGATGCTGGAAGTCTGATTAAGCAGAGCCACTGACCACGTCACCTGCGGCGCGGAGGAACCCGGCTTGTTGCTCCACGTCAATCCCGATTCCGTCCACGTCGGGTCCGCGACAAACTGGGCGGAGTGAAACACCGGCTCGACAAACGACCGCGTCACCAGCCGCAGCGTGGCGGTCTGGATCGTTCCCGGCACCGACGACAAATCGAACTTCAAAAACGTCTCGCGCGTGGTCGTGCCGCTGCCCGCCTTCACCGAGAGCGTGGTGCTCGTGCCGAAATTTGTGACCGCCGCTGGACCGTTCTGCACATGCGCGTCCGCCACCGCGAGCAGCGCGTTGGTCTGAAACGCGCCAACGCTGAAGCGCGCACGCAACGTCGCACCAAAGGTGTTGCTGGTGTTGAACAGCAGCCGCAGCGGACTGGTCTGCAACACCGTCACGCCCGCGTCCACGGAAAGCACCGCTGTGACCGAGTTTGTCAAATCCACCGTGAGTCCCGCCGTGTTCGTCTGCGTGGGATCGGAGACGCCAATGTCGAGCACCGCGCCGTCGTTCTTCAAAATCGCCGCCGCCTTGTGGCTGAAACTAATGCCCGCGCCGGACACCTGGTTCGAGTTGTCGCGCCAGTGATTGATGCCGACGACTCCCAGCCTGTTCTCACGCACCGCCGTGGCCGTGCTGTTGTTCTGCAAGATCGTGATGTCCGGGCTGGCGGCGTAGGCGGCGACGGCGCTGGCGCTCAGGCCGGGCAGCAGCACGTAGGAGTAGGTGCCGTTGTTCGGATTCGTGCCGTGGTCGAAATACATCGTGAGGTAATGCCGCGTGTATTTCGTGGCCGAGCCGTAGGTGGTGTTGACATCGCGCATCGCGCCCGAGCGCGATTCACGCAGCGCCTTCACCGTCGTACTCGATGGGAAGAAATACCCAATGTCCGCCCCGTTTACTGAACCGGCCAGATGCGCCCAAGACGTGCTGTTCATCGTCTCGCTCCAGCCGGGGCCGCTCGGCTTGGCTGCGCCGTTCACGGTCAAAGCGTTGTTGCCGTAGAGTCCAAGGCGGCGGTTCTCGATGATCGTCTCCACGCCGCTGTTCGTCTCCGCACTGCTCACGCTGTTGCCCACGCAGACGATTTCGTTGTCAAAGACGAACCACGATTTGCGCGCGCCGAGCGTGCTGACGTAGGTGTTCAAGTGCATCGCCGCCACGCCGTAGAGTCCGAGGATCGAAGCGCCGCCGGTCTGATTATTCGGACTGCGGTAGGAATCGCCCGAGCCATTCGTGCGCGTGAACGTGTCCACCGTGGTGCCGGGCAGACGATACGGATCAATCGTGGACCAGAACTGATCCGAGTATTGGCCCAGCTCGCGGTTGTAGAGGTAAGTCATGCCCTCGCCCGTGTACCAGCCCTTGAGATTCTCGCCGCGCGTGGATTCGTAATTCGCGATCCGGCTCGACGACATCGAGAGACCAAACGTCCAGTCTGGCGTGTGATGCACCACGCGGTCCATGCCGGGGAACTGCCGATGCTCCGTGGTCACGGCCTGCGCCGGGAGGTTCGTGTCGTTCACCGCCGCGCTGCCCCAGACGTTGTAAGGCGGCGATTGCGCGGTGAGGAAATTGCGATAGGTGTCCGAGAGAATCACGCCCTTGGCGAAAGACTTGAAGGCGGCTGCTTCCGCCGGCGGCGCGACCTGCGCCACGCGCAAAATAGCCCCGAGCATTTCCTGCCCGCGCTCGTGGCCATCGCCGTTGCGCGTGTGGTAGCGGCCATCCACCATTTCCATGG
Source organism: Pedosphaera sp. (assembly GCA_031380445.1). GTDB lineage: Bacteria > Verrucomicrobiota > Verrucomicrobiia > Limisphaerales > SIBH01 > JANNGC01. The sequence goes on along the minus strand of JANNGC010000776.1, from coordinate 1,632 downwards.
CCGCGCCGCGCGTGAAGAACGGCTGGAAGGAATCCGTGACCCAGCGGAAGACATTTGTCTGCGCGGGATCGGTGATGGCCCACGTCGAGCCGGTGAGCAACTGCATCATCGAACCCATCGAGTCGAGCAGCTCCACGCCGTAGCCCGCGTTGTAGGCGAACTCGTTGTGGAAGACGAACGAGCCGTCGCGATAAAACCCGTCGCCCGTCGTCACGTACGGAAACACGTCGCTCAAACCCGACCGCGCGAGCGCGACCTTGTTCGAGTCCTGCACCAGCACGCCGCGCACGGCCACGACGAGCGACTTCCAGATTTTGTTCGCCGCCGTGAGGTTCGTGGAGATGTAGCTCTCGCTCGGCGTGGGCGTGAAGTGATCCACCGCCGCCATGTAGTTGCTGATCTGCGCGGGGGAAAGATGCGCGTAGAGCAGCGTGGTGATGTCGTTCAGCACGAGCGGCGTGGCGATCTCGAAGTCGAACCAGTTGTCGAAGACCACCGAGGTCGCGTGGTAGTGATTGGTGAACATCCAGTCCAGGCCGCTGAGGGTCGCGGCGCGCAGACCGGTGTTGCCCTCCAGCGCGGAGTCTTTGATCGAGTAGGCCAGCGCCATCGTGCGCAGGCGCGAGTAGGTGCTGCTGATGTCGCTCGAATCGGCCGCCGGATTCGGATACGCGCTCCAAAGATTCGTGCGCGTCGGGCTGGTGTTCATCGAGGACCAGTAGCTCTGCGCGCTGTTGCCCACGGAGCTGATCCAGTTCTGGTAAAGCGGATTCGCGAAGCTGGCGTTCGTCCCCTGCGTGAGCAGGTCGCGCCAGCGCAGGCGCAAGGTGTCGAACTCGCCCGCTGGCACGGAAAAAGCAGCAAGCAGAAAGCAGAAAGCGGAAAGCAGAGACCGGACCGCCAGACCACGGGACCACGGGACCACGGGACTCGTCAGTCCTGTGGTCCCGTCGTCCCGTCGTCCCGCAGTCCACCTATTTCTGTTTTCTGCTTTCGTCATTTCGTCCCGGGTTGCCAAGTTTCCACCGTCGTGGGCGCGCTGGAATGCACGCGCTGCACGTCGAGACCGATGGCGCGTTCGAGCTGCGCGCGGGCCACGAGGTAGTCGCGCGCCGCATCAATCTGCGTGGTGCGCGCTTCGGTCAGGGAGGTCTGCGCGTCCAGCACGTCGAGCTGCGTGCCGCTGCCCGCGTCGTAGCGCGAGGAGGCGAGGCGGATGGCTTCCTCGGCGCGTTCCACATTCTTTTCCTGCGAGGCCAGCACCTCGCGGGCTTCGATGAAGCGCGAGTAAATGGTGCGCACTTCCTGGTCCACGCGGCGCGTCTGGTCCTCCAGGTTCACGTCGGATTTGGCTTCGCGCCCGCGGGCCTCCAGGACTTTGCCGCGCGTGCCGAGGCCGTCGAAAATATCCCACTTCATTTCCACGCCGGCCACGAAGCCGGAGGTGGTGCGGTCGAAATCATCTGTGTATTCGTGGTTGTAGGCTTTGTAGCCGCCATAGACGCCGAGCGAGGGCAGGTGGCCGGAGCGGGCCATCTTCACGCGCTCGTGCTGGAGGGCCACGTCGGTGCGCGCGGCGTGCAGCTCGGGCCGGCGCACGCGGGCCAGGGCCAGCGCCTCGGCCAGCGCGAC
>JANNGC010000638.1:0-1830 GCA_031380445.1 Pedosphaera sp. | reverse complement strand
GCTCGTGCTTGGGTTCGACCCGGTTGGTTCATGAAAAATTCGCGGTCATTTATTCGGAGCCCGCCGGGAGGATCACCTGCCCGGCGCACGGTTAATGTCCTTCACTTCGCCCGGTGGATGCCGGCCGGCGCCCTTCATCTTCGTCGCGCTGTCACCGAGATCGGCGCGGGCGGTGTCGGCGAGCTTGAGCAGGCGCGCGACGGTTTCTGGATGCTGGCCTGCCACAACCGTTGTCTCGGCGAGGTCGCTTTCCAAATTGAAAAGCTGCGGCGGGCCGGGTTTGCCGGTGGGCTTGCTCGGAACATCGAAGCCGCAGCCGGTCGCCGAGATCATCAGCTTCCACTTCCCCTCGCGCACGGCGCCGAGGCGGAACGAGTGATAGTAGAAGAACGTGTCGTGCGGCGGTTTCGCACCCGGTTGGCCGAGCAGCAACGGCGAGAGATCGCGCCCGTCGATCACCCGGTCGGCCGGGAGTTTGGCGCCAGCGAGCGAGGCGAAGGTCGGATGCCAGTCGTAGCCCGCCACGATCGCGTCGCTGATCGAGCCGGCTTTGATGCGCCCCGGCCACGACGCGATGCACGGGACGCGCACGCCGCCTTCCCAGACGGTGTGTTTGCTGCCGCGCAACTTGTGCTTCGCCGTTTTGTCCACGGTGCCGAAGCGGCCCCAAGTGGTTTCGTAATCCTTGCCGCTGCCCGTGAGCATGCCGTTGTCGGTTTGCACGACGATGAGGGTGTTCGTCGCGAGGCCGCTGGCTTCAACGAACGACACGATCTGTCCCACGGTCCAGTCGAAAAACTCCACGGCGTCGCCGTAACTGCCCGCCGCGCTTCGACCCTGCCAGATGCCCGGGATGTGCCACGGCACGTGCGTCTCAATGTTCGCGTAGTGCAGGAAGAACGGTTGGTCACGATGCGTGTCGATGAACTTGAGCGCGCGGTTCAGAAAACGCACCGGCGCATTTTCAAAATCCAGCGCGTGCTCCACCACGCGTTCACCGTCGTAAAGCGGGATGGGCGGACGCACCGGGTCGTTGGCGTGCGCCGTCTGCGTGTTGCGCTCCGCACCTTGATCGTTCGGATAGGGAATGCCAAAGAACTCATCGAAGCCGTGTTGCGTGGGGCGAAATTCCGGCTGATGGCCAAGATGCCATTTGCCGACGAGCGCCGTGGCGTAGCCGCGATTCTTGAGCACCTCCGCCGTGGTCGTCTCCTTCGCGTTCAGGCCGATGGTCGAGTGCGGCATGAGCGCGCCGGGAATGCCGACGCGCTCGGCGTAGCACCCGGTGAGCAACGCCGCGCGCGTAGCCGAGCACAGCGGCGCGGGCGAGTAGAACGACGTGAACTTCATTCCGCGCGCCGCGAGGCGATCGAGGTTGGGCGTCTTGATCTTCTCCGCGCCGTAGCAGCCGAAGTCGTCCCAGCCCACATCGTCGGCGATGAGGTGGATGATGTTCGGCGGGCGGTCGCCCGCAAGCGCGAAGAGCGCTGTGAAGAGCAATGCACCAAGGCTGAGCGGGAATTTCATGGCCCTGTTCTAGCAGAAGCCCGGGAATGAAGCTCTCGGAATCATGCCTCTGCTTTGCAGTTTTCCGGCCTGCCATTTCAAGCCGGAGCGTCGGAAGTTGTCCGCGCACCAGCAACGCTTCACCTCACGCTACTTCGAGGCCGCGCATGGTTTCGTTGGTGGTGGCAAAGCGTTTCTCAGGCAGGCCGAGCCGTTGCAGCGCGCTGAGGTAGAGGTTGGGCAGCGGGTAGTTGTTGCCCTGGTCGAAGGCGAGGTGCTGGCCGTGCTGGAAGCCGCCGCCGGCGAAGAGCACGGGCATGTTCT
>JANNGC010000615.1:0-6350 GCA_031380445.1 Pedosphaera sp. | reverse complement strand
AAAGGCGGTAAAGGCATCGCCACCTCGTCGGGCGTGGCGCTGGCGCTGCTGCCGGTGGCACTGGGCATTTCGATCACGCTGTGGCTCGTGGTGCTGGCGCTCACGCGCTACGTGTCGGTGGCTTCCATCGCGGCGGCGTTCGTCCTGCCCTTCGCGGCGTGGTGGCCGGGCCGGAGTTCGCGCACGATGATCATCGTCGCCGCCGTGATTGGCGCGCTGGCCATTTACAAACATCGCAGCAACATGCAGCGCCTGATGAACGGCACCGAAAATCGGCTCGGCAGAAAAAAGGAGGCGGCCTCGTGAACGTCGCGGTGCTGGGCGCAGGCGCGTGGGGCACGGCGCTGGGCGTCGTGCTCAGTCGTAACCAACATCACGTCACGATCTGGTCGCGCGATGCGGCGGCGCTGGCGCTTCTGCAAAGCACGCGGCGTAACGAGCGGCATCTCCCCGGGGTCGAGCTGCCTGCTGACTGGAATTACGAACCCGACCTCGCCCGCCTCGTGCGCGGTCAGGACGCGCTCATCGTGGGCGTGGCGTCCGTGGGTTTTCGCAGCGTGGCGGCGCGGCTGGCCGGGACCAACGCCATGTTGATCAGCATCACCAAGGGCATCGAGTTCGACACCGGCCTGACCATGTGCGGCGTGTTGCGCCAGTGCGCGCCGGGGGCGCCGGTCGCAGTCTTGTCCGGCCCGACCTTCGCGGCGGAAGTCGCGCGCGGCATGCCCACGGCCATCGTGGCCGCGAGCGACGATGACGCCGCCGGGCAGCGCGTGCAGGAACTGTTTCATCAGCCGCGCTTCCGCGTGTATCGCAGCCGCGACACACGGGGCGTGGAACTGGGCGGCGCATTAAAGAACATCATCGCCATCGCGGCGGGCGTGTGCGACGGGCTGGGCTTTGGCGACAACTCGAAGGCCGCGCTCATCACGCGCGGTGTGGCGGAAGTGCGGCGTCTCGGCACGGCCTGCGGCGCGAAGCCGGAAACCTTTGCCGGACTGAGCGGCCTCGGTGATTTGATGGCGACGTGTTTTTCGCGCCAGAGCCGGAACCGGGAATTCGGCGAACGCGCCGGTCGCGGAGAGTCCATCGCCACCCTCACGCAGCCCGGTACCAAACTCGCCGAAGGCGTGCCGACCTGCCGCGCCGCCTTCCGCCTCGCCCGCGAGTTGAAAGTGGAGACGCCGATCATTGATGAAGTCCACGCGCTGCTTTACGAGGGCAAGGACGCCCGCCGCGCGCTGCAAGATTTGCTGAGTCGCGACACGAAGGTGGAGGATTGAAATGACGAATGACGAATGGAGAGGGGAACCGCCCGGCCATTTGTCATTCGTCATTTTTACTTCCCGTGCCAGATTCATCCTTGAAGAAACCTCCGCGCGTCGCGTTTAGTCTGGCCTCAAGCATGGCAATGAGTTCGCGCAAAACCTTCTGGCTGATCGTGGCCGTATTGGTGCTCATCCTCGGGCAGGTCGCCGTGCTCGGCTTCATCGTCTCGCGCTTCGTGCAGGGGCGCGCGGTGGCGCAGCAGGCGCAGGCCATCCAGCAGCGCGAGATGGCGCAGCTCCGCGAACCGCAAAATTTTCCTCCGCCCGGCGTCCGCCCCGTCCAGGGACAGAACCGCAAGAGCGTCACCACGAATTACAAGCCGCAGCCCAAGGTCAAACCCACCGGGCCGCGCGCTGAACCGCCGCAGTTTTCCCGCGCGGGCGGATTGTTCACGAACGAAGTCGCGGTCGAGTTGAAATCGAAGTCGGGCCAGTCGGCCATCCGCTACACGCTGGACGGCTCGAACCCGGTGGAGAGTTCGCCGGCTTACGCCGCGCCCATTTCCATCCGCAACTCCACCCTGCTGCGCGCCGCGTGCTTCGCGCCGGGACTCGCGCCCAGCCTGAGCGTGTCGCACACCTTCACGATGGTGGAGGCGGACCTGGCGGGGTTCACTTCGGATTTGCCCATCGTCGTGATCAACGCGCATCAGCAATCCATCAGCACCGTGAATTACGCTTCGACCTCGGTTCGTTTCATCCCCACGGCGAACGGACGCGCGTCGCTCCTCGGTGCGGCGGACTTCGACGGGCGCGCGGATGTGAAACGGCGCGGCTACTCCTCGCTGCGTCTGCCGAAAATGTCGCTCACGCTGAAAATGCGCGACGACGACGGCGACAAGGAAAAGGCGGCGCTCTTCGGAATGCCGTCTGATTCCGACTGGGTGCTTTACGCGCCCTACGCGGACAAGACCCTGCTGCGCGACGTGCTCGGCTACGAACTGAGCAACCAGATGGGCCGCTACGCGCCGCGCACGCGCTTCGTTGAGCTGTTCCTGCGCCGCTCGTCGGGACCGCTGAGTTACCGGATGGATTATCAAGGCGTGTATGTGCTGGTGGAAAAAATCAAACGCGGCAAGGAGCGGGTCAACATCGAGAAGCTCGGCACGAATGATCTGACGGAGCCGAACATCACGGGCGGCTACATTCTCAAGCGCGACCACGGCGCGTCGGGCGGCGGACGCGGCGGTGGTGCGCCGCGCCAGTCGAATGACGGCACGGGTTTCGTCACGCCGCGCGGGCTGCACTTGTTCCACGTCGAGCCGGACGAGGACGAGATGCCCGCCGCGCAGCGCCAGTGGATTGCGCGGCACTTCGCCGAGTTCGAGCGCGCGTTGTATGGCGGCAAGTTCGCGGATCCAAAAGAGGGTTACGCCAAGTATCTGGACGTGGATGCGTTCATTGATTTCTTCTGGCACTCCGAACTGACGAAGAACGTGGATGCCTTCCGCTACAGCGCCTACCTGCACAAGCCGCGCGGCGGGAAAATCACCGTCGGCCCCTGCTGGGACTGGAACCTGAGCTTCGGCAACGCGGACTATTACGGCGGTTACGAAACCGGCGGGTGGTATTACGAGGAACTGCGGGACACCGAAATTTCCTGGATCAACCGGCTGCGCCAGGACCCGGAATTTATGCAGCGCGCGCAGGATCGCTGGGCCGAACTGCGGCGCGGCCCCTTCGCCACGGACAAGATGATGACGCGCGTCGATGCCATGCGCGCGCAGCTCCAGGAGTCGCAGGTGAGAAATTTCCGCAAGTGGTCGATCCTGGGCCGGGAGATTCGCCCGAACTATTACGTGGGCGAAACCTTCGACGCCGAGGTGAACTGGATGAAAATCTGGCTCAAGGACCGTGCCGTGTGGCTCGACAAGCAGCAGATGGCCGCGCCGAAAATTGCCAGCCAGACGGATGCGGGCGTCACGCTCACGGCGGGTTCGGGAGATATTTATTACACGCTCGACGGCAGCGATCCCCGCGCGCCGGGCGGAAAGATCGCCACCAGCGCGAAGAAATACACAGGACCCATCGCCATCCCAGGCCAGGCCAAACTGACCGCCCGCCTGACGCGCCGCGACACCTGGAGCGCGCCGGCGAAGGCGGAGTTCCCGGCGCGGAATTAACCGGATTGAGAGCCATTCTTTCACGCCCGCCGCCGGAACTTTCAGTTGACAGTCCCTCGGCAAACACGGTGTCATTCGGCCCATTCTCTAGGCTTTGACGCGAAGAATCACCGTCTGTCTGGAGGCCCAAACGCAATTTCAATGAGCAAGAAAATTAACGTCGCCGTCGTCGGCCTCGGTTTCGGCGCGGAATTTATTCCCCTCTGGCAGAAGCATCCCCACGCGGATTGCTACGCCATCTGCCAGCGCAACGAGGAAAAACTCAACGCCGTCGGCGACTACTTCGGCGTGAACGTGCGCTACCGCGAGTTCGACGCGCTGCTCAAGGATAAGAACGTGGACGTGATCCACATCAATTCACCCATTCCCGATCACGGCTGGATGAGCATCGCCGCGCTCAAGGCCGGCAAGCACGTCGCCTGCACCGTGCCGATGGCCACGAACATCGCGGACTGCAAAAAGATCGTCGAACTCGTCCAGAAGACCGGCCTGAAATACATGATGATGGAGACGGTCGTGTATGCCCGCGAATACCTTTTCATGAAGGAACTGCTCGACCAGGGCAAGCTGGGCAAACTCCAGTTCGTCCAGGCGAGCCATCAGCAGGACATGGACGGCTGGCCGAATTACTGGCCCGGCCTCCCGCCGATGTGGTACGCCACGCATTGCGTCGGCCCCGTCGCGGGATTGATTGGCAAGCCGGCGGAGTATGTGAGCTGCTTCGGCTCCGGCACCGTGCGCAAGGAACTTCAGAAATGCTACGGCTCGCCCTTCGCCGTCGAGACCGCACACATCAAGTTCAAGGACACGGACGTGAACGCGCGCATCATCCGCTCCCTCTTCGACACCGCGCGCCAGTATCGCGAGAGCATTGATGTCTATGGCGACAAGAAGTCCGTCGAGTGGCCGCTGATCGAGCACGAGCCGCTTATCATCCACACGGCGAAGAAGCCCGAGCCGAAAATTCCCAGCACGGTCAAGTGCCCCGACTTCGCCAAGCGTCTGCCCAAAGCCATTCAGAAATACACGACGCAGGGCGTGTACGATTCCAGCAAGAAGACGCACCTGAGCTTCACGCAAGGCAGCGGCCACGGCGGCAGCCATCCGCACCTTGCAAACGAATTCGCGATGGCGCTCCACGAAGGCCGCGACCCGTTCCCCAACGCCAAACAGTCCGCGAACTGGACCTGCGTCGGCCTCTGCGCCCACGAATCCGCGCTCCAGGGCGGCGCGATTGTCAAACTTCCCGCCTTCACTCAGTAACCAACCAACAAAAAAACTATGTCAGCAAACTCTGAAAGCGTTGCACCTAACGCCAAGCGGCTCCTCTGGGCCGGGTTCATGGCCATCCTCGCGGCGGGCGTCGGCTTCGCCATTCGCGGCGGCATCTTTGACAACTGGGGCGCGGAATTCGGCTTCACGGCCACGCAGCTTGGCGCGATTGGCGGCGCGGGTTTCACCGGCTTCTGCTTCGGCATCATCATCGGCGGCGTGGTCTGCGACAAGATCGGCTACGGCAAGCTGGTGGTTGCGGCGTTCGTGCTGCATGTGGCCTCCTTTGCCGTGACCATGCTCGCCACCACCCCGGCCAACGCCTACCAGATGCTGACCATCGGCATGTTCATCTTCGCTTTCGCCAACGGCACGCTGGAAGCCGTGGCCAATCCGCTCGTGGCGACACTTTTCCCGAACAACCGCACGCACTACCTGAACATCCTGCACGCCTCATGGCCGCTGGGCATGATTTTCGGCACCGCTGTCGGCTGGGTGCTTGATGACATGATGAAGATCCACTGGAAGATGCAGCTCGCGCTGTATCTCATCCCGACCGCGCTCTACGGCATCATGTTCATGGGCCAAAGCTTCCCGAAATCGGAAGCCTCGGAGAAGGGCGCCAGCCTCGCGCAGATGTTCAAGGATGTCGGCATCCTCGGCGCGCTGGTCGTCTGCTACCTGCTCTCGCTGTTCTTCGCGGGCAACCTCGGTTTCCCGCCCGCCGCCGCCTACGGCATCGCCGGCGCGCTGCTCCTCGTGGTCGCGGTGATGACAAAATTCTCGCTCGGCTCGTTGCTGTTGTTCGTCCTGTTCATCACCCACGCGATGGTGGGCGCGGTCGAACTCGGCACGGACGGCTGGATTCAGAACATCACCGGCAACCTCTTCTCCTCGCAGGAAGGCAAGATGCTGTTCCTCTGGACTTCGCTCATCATGTTCAGCCTGCGCTTCTGCGCGCATTTTATTGAGAAGACGCTGAAGATTTCCCCCGTCGGCTTGCTGTTGATCTGCTCGGTGCTGGCCGTCGTCGGCCTGCGGCTCGCGAGCGGAATGCAGACCTTCGGCATGGCGCTCGTGGCGCTCGGCATCTACGCGGTGGGCAAGACGTTCTTCTGGCCCACGATGCTTGGTGTGGCTTCGGATCGCTTCCCGCGCACGGGCGCGGTGGCCATCTCGATCATGGGCGGCATCGGCATGTTGTCCGCCGGTTTGATCGGCGGCCCCGGCCTCGGCTATGCGAAGGATCGTTTCTCCGCCGAGACCTTGAAGACCGTGGACGCGGCAACATTCGAGCAGGTGAAGGCCGCCGCGCCGTCGAAGTTCCTGTTCTTCAGCGAAGTCACCGCCATCGACGGTGGCAAGCTCGCCGAAGCGCAGAAGGTGGATGTCGCCGCGCGCACGCCGGCACAGAAAGCCATCGTGGAATCCAGCATCACCGGCGACCGCCGGACGTTGAAGGCCGACTCCTACATCCCGCTGACCATGGCGGCGATTTACCTGCTGATGATGCTCTATTTCAAAACCATCGGCGGCTACAAGACGGTCCACATCACGGACGGAAAGAAGGCCTGACGGCGGGTAGATTCTTCACAAAGGCGGCACGACAACGTGCCGCCTATTTTCT
>JANNGC010000533.1:0-6951 GCA_031380445.1 Pedosphaera sp. | reverse complement strand
TGAGCGGCCTCGACATTGACACACGCGCGGACATCTACAGCCTCGGGGTGCTGCTCTACGAATTGCTCACGGGGAAAACTCCTTTCGATGCCGAGACGCTCCTGCGCGCCGGACTGGATGAATGCCGCCGCACCATCCGCGAGAAGGAGCCGGTCCGCCCCTCGACCAAGCTCGCGACAATGGTGGACGTGGAACTCACCGCCACCGCGAGCCGCCACCGCACGGACGCGCCGAAGCTCATTCACTCGTTGAGAGGTGACCTCGATTGGATCGTGATGAAGGCGCTGGAGAAAGACCGCACGCGCCGTTACGCCACGGCGAACGATCTCGCGGCGGACATCACGCGCTTCGTGGAAGGCGACGCGGTGCTGGCACGTCCGCCGAGCACGATTTATCGCGTGCAGAAATTCGCGCGCCGGCACCGCGTCATCTTCGCCGCCACGACCATCGTCGCGCTGACGCTGCTCATCGGCGTGACGGTCAGCACCTGGCTGGCGATCCGCGCGCGCAAGGCCGAACAGATCGCCGTCGGTTCGACCGGGCGCGAAACCGTGCTCCGAAAAAAAGCCGAGCGCGACAGCGCCGCCGCGCAACTGAACGAATACGTCGCCGACATCAATCTTGCGCAGCAGTCGCTCACGCCCGCCGCCGCGAATTACGGGCGCGCCGTGCAACTGCTGGAGAAGCACATCCCCGTCGCGGGCGAGGCGGACTTGCGCGGCTTCGAGTGGCGTTACCTGCGGCAGCTCGCGCGTGGCGACGATCACGTTTCGCTCCCGGCGCAGGAGGGCGCGGTGCAGTCACTGGCGTTTTCGCCGGACGGAAATTTCCTCCTCACCGGCCTGCGCAACACGACGCCGGGCCGTCCTTCGTTTGGCGGCCCCGGTTCGCGCGACAAGTTCACCGTCTGGGATTTGCGGGCGAAATCCTTCGTCACCAACGTGGCGCGCGGCGCGCAGTCGGCGGCGTTCCTGCCCGATGGGAAAAAGCTCGTGACCGTCAGCAGCTTCACCGTGCGCGTGTGGAACACGGCGGACTGGTCGGAGGAAAAAACTTTGCCCGACCACTACGGCCCGCTCGCCCTGTCCCGCGACGGCCGCCACCTCGCCATGATCAATCGCGAGGGCGTGAGCATCTGGGACACCGCGACGTGGCGTGAACAGGTGCTGCTGCCGAATGCGATTGGGCCGGTGGCGTTCTCGCCGGACGGCGCGCGCGTCGTCACCGACACCGGCGCGGGACTCGCAGTCTGGCCGTGGACGAACACGAACGCGCCGCTGCGGCTGCACGAGTCCACGAATGTTTTTCTCCGCAGCGCGTGGCAGCGCAGCGACGGCACGATCACCTTCTCGCCGGACGGGCGGTTCATCATCGCGGGGCGCAACACGCTCTCCGAGCGCGGCGTGTTCGTGCTCAGCGTGTGGAACGCGCAGACCGGCGCGGAGTCCGGGACAATGCCGGACGACGCCGAACACATTGAGCATTCGGGTTTGATTTCGAGCCTCGCGTTCTCGCCGGACGGCCACACGCTCGCCTCGGCCAGCATGGATTACTCGGTGCGCCTCTGGGATTTCGCCACACGCCAGCCGGTCCGCGCCTTGCAAGGCCATGCCAGCGAAGTGTGGGCGGTGACGTTTTCGCCCGACGGGAAAATCATCGCCAGCGGCGGCAGTGACGGCGCGGTGAAACTCTGGCCCGCGCAGCGCGGGGCGGAACAAAGCCCGCTTCCCGGCACCTGGCAGCCCGTCGCCTACGCGAAGGACAGCCGCACGCTGCTCGCGCTGAATCCGCAGGGCCAGATTGGTTTCGTCAACGCCCGCACCCACGAACTCGAACAACAATGGGCGCTCGGCGGGCGCGACTTTCGCCGCGCGCAGGAAATTTCCGTGAGCGACGATCTCAGCACGCTCGCGCATCCGGCGGAGAACGGCACCGTGAAAATCTGGAACACCGCCACGCGCGAAGTCACTGAGTTGAAAGTGTCGGACAGTTTTGTGGACACCGCCGTGTTGTCGCCGGACGGACACGCGCTCGTCACCACGACGCGCGGGCGCAACCTCCGCTGGTGGGACTGGCGTGCGGGCACCAGCGTCTTGATGGGCAAAGAGGCGCAGGAAGATGCGCCGTCGCGCGAAGCCCGCACGCCCGGTCAGCGCAGCACTCTCATCATCGGCGACGCGCAGCGTGTTCACTTCGCGCGCGACGGACGCACGCTCGTCGCACTGCAACGCGGCGGCAACGTGCTGGTCTGGGACGTGGCCACGCGCACGGCGCGGTTTGATTTCGAGATGGAGTCGCCACTGAACTCCGAATCCGCGCTCTCGGCGGATGGCGCGGTGCTGGCCGTGGGCGGCGCGGATGACTCCATCCAGCTCTACGACACCGCGACCGGCGAACTGCTCGGCACCTGCCTCGGCCACAAGCAGAACGTGAGTTCGCTCGCCTTCTCGCCCGACGGCAAAACGCTCGCGAGCGCGAGCGACGACAGCACCTTGAAATTCTGGAACGTGGCCACCCAGCAGGAATTGCTCACCATCCGCCGTCTCGGCGGGGCGCTGCGCGGGCTGACCTTCTCGCCGGACGGCCAGTGGCTCGTGGGGGGCGGCAGCTTCTCGCAGCAGTCCGGCGGGCTGCGTTTTTATCCCGCGCCGGCGCCGAATTTTTGAGGCAGGGCGCGCGCATTGTTAAGCATTGGTAAAAGTTGGCGGGTTTAAGTGAAGCGAAAGTAAAGTGGTTTGGCGGCAGGCGCGGGATGGGTGTTGATGACGCCATGAAAGCCACCACCTGTTTCCCTCGGGCCACGGCGCTCGCCGTGGCGCTGCTGCTCAGTCACACCGTCCTCGAAGCGCAGATTCCTCCCTCGGCTTCGATGACCATTGTTCCCGCCGGCGCGAACTCCACCCGCGTCGCGCTCCGCGATCCCGGCAATCATCTCTGGATTGTCGAGAGCACCACCAACTTCGCCGCCTGGACCGAACTGGGCGCGTGGAAGGTTCACAACGGCGACTTCCATCGCACGCTGCCCGCCGCGCCGGGCGGAACGACTTTCTACCGCGCGTTCAATGACCCGGCGCGCACCGATGTCCTGAGCACGACCGCGAACGCGCTGCGGCTGCCGCCGGTGCCGTTCAATTACTCGCCGCCACTGCCCGCGCACTACCTCACGCCGCAAGTGCGCGGTCAGGACAACACGCCCACGAACAATCCCGTGACGGACTTGGGCGCGACGCTCGGGCGCGTGCTGTTCTACGATAAGCGGCTCTCGACCAATGGCACGGTGTCGTGCGCGTCGTGTCATCAGCCGCAACATGGCTTCTCCGACCCGCGCCAGTTCAGCGTGGGTTTCAACGGCGGACTCACGGGCCGCAACTCCATGGGCCTCACCGACGCCCGTTACTACGGGCGCGGACGGTTCTTCTGGGACGAGCGCGCGGCCACGCTGGAGGATCAGGTGCTGCAACCGATTCAGAACTCCGTCGAGATGGGCATGACCTTGCCTGCGCTGGTCACGCGCCTTTCCGCCGAGCCGTTCTACACGAATCTCTTTGCGCTGACGTTTGGCACGACGCAGGTCACGACCAATCGCATCGCCCGCGCGCTCGCGCAGTTCGTGCGTTCGATGGTTTCCACGCAGTCAAAGTACGATCAGGGCGTGCCGGTGAACTTCACAAACTTCACCGCGCAGGAGCTGCTGGGCCGGCAGATTTTCCTCGGGCAAGTGGGCAACGCGACGTGCGCCGCCTGCCACGGGCCGGACACGTTCAGCGCGCCGAACATCTTCAACAACGGGCTGGAGTTTCCGCTCGTGGATCGCGGCGTGGGCGCGGTCACGGGCCGCGCGCAGGACGAGGGACTCTTCAAGACACCGTCGCTGCGGAACATCGAACTGACCGCGCCGTTCATGCACGACGGACGCTTTGCGACGCTGGAAGAAGTGGTGGAGTTCTACAACTCGGGCGTGGTGCTGAATCCCAATCTTCCGCCGCCGCTGCGCGCCCCGCCCGCGCCCGGCCAGCCGCCGAGCGCGCGCCGCCTGAACCTGACGAACAACCAGAAGACCGCGCTGGTCGCGTTCCTCAAGACGATGACGGACACAAACCTGACGGGTGCCGTGCGCTTCTCCGACCCATTCAACTACGGAGACTGACTGGGAATTTGGAGTAAGGTGACTTGTCACCGCCTTTTCGTTTGGCGACTCGTCGCCAAATGAACGGCACAACAAGTCGCGCCGTTAATAAGCGCCGACAAGTCGGCGCACTCCAAATCTGGCTGCGCACGGACGGGCTCCCGCTTGTGTCATCGCGCGCACGTGGCTAAGGTTCCAATTATGCGTCGCAGAATTTTTCCAGCGTTCGGGCTACTCGTCGCTGTCGTCGTTACCAGTGCGCAAGCCGCGACGAACTTCATCACCGGCCCCATCACCAATGACACGACTTGGGCCGGCACGAACTGGCTTTCCGGCACCGTGATTGTGACCAACGACGTGACCGTGACCATCGCGCCCGGCGCGCAGATGCTGATGAACACGAACGCCACGCTCATCGTGCGCGGTCGCCTGCTGGCCGAAGGCACGAGCAACGCGCCCGTCCGTTTCACGCGCGCCACCACGGCCGCGCGCTGGTCGGAGATTCGTTTCATTGAGGCGGATGACAGCCGTTTCCGCCATTGCGTGATCGAATACGCCACCAGCGCAGGGGATCATCAGGATTATTATCCGACGAACTGTGCGACGGGGCAGGGCGTCTCGCCGCGCAATTATCACGAGGCCATCGTCGCGCTCGCCTCGCACCTAGACGTGGAGAACTGCACCTTTCAAAACATGGCCGGCGGCACGGGCGGGAACGAAGGTGACGTCTTCGCCATCATCTCGGATGACGACCAGTTTCCCGGCGCGGCCTCGGCGAACATTCGCTGGTGCGTCTTCACCGACATCGGGCAGGCCGTCCACACGCGCTATTCTTATGTGCTGGTGCAGGGCTGCACCTTCTCCAGCAAGAACGGCGACAACGACGACATCGACCTGTACGGCGAGAGCCTCCCGGTGCCGCTCATCATCGGGAACACGTTCCTTGAGGGCCACGAGGACAAGATCAATCCCACGCGGTGCTCGGCCATCATCATGAACAACTACATCTCTGGCGGCGACGATCACGGCGTGGTGCTGCGGGACAAAGGCTATCCCGTGGTGATCAACAACATCTTCTCGAACTTCGCCGCCGCCGCCATCTCGGTGCAGAACCAGAACGACGCGCTCATCGCCAACAACACCATCATCAACTCCGGGCGCGGCATCCGCATGTTTGATCACACGGCGCGGCATGGTCCGCCGTATTGCCTGAATCCCGGCAACGGCAAGGTCACGGTGATCAACACGATTCTTTGGAACACGCCCACCGGGCCGGTCACGATGGAGGCGAGCGGCTTTCAACCGCACCCCGTGTTGATCATGAGCCACAGCGACGTGCAGGGCGGGCGGGCGAGCATCGTGACCAACAACGCGAACTGCGTCGTGGTCTGGGGACCGGGGAACATCAACGCCGACCCGCTATTCACGAACGGCGTGTTCCTGCGCGCCGGTTCGCCGTGCATTGATGCGGGCACGAACGCCGTTTTCCTGTCGTCCTCGAACTGGAGCGCCAGCGTCACGAACGATTACCTCGGCCTGCCGCGCGCGCTCGACGGCGACGGGATTGACGGGGCAGCCTACGACATCGGGGTCCATGAGTTTTTCCGACCAACTGCGGACTCGAACGGCGACGGCATCCCCGACGGCTGGGCACAGCAATACGGATTTGGTCCGCTCGATAACACCTTTGCAACCAACAATCTCGACGGTGATGCGATGAACAATTTTGAAGAGTTTGTGGCCGGCACAATTCCGACCAACGCGGCTTCATTTTTCCATTTGGAAACAAACGGGCCGGGTTCTGCTGCGACGGTGCGGTTTGTGAGCTTGTCGATTCGCGGATACTCTTTGTTTTACACCACCAATTTTGCCAGCTGGACGGCGGTGCCAACTCAAAGTTACGTCCCGGGCAACAACGGCATCCTCACTTTGACTGACCCGAACCCCGATGGCGCGCATCGTTTCTACAAAGTACAAGTGAGCGGCTTTTAGGTTGCGTGCCCGCCGTATGGTTTTGCGCTTGCCGCCGCGCAATCGCTGCGTCACAACCGCCCCAAGGATTTAACTTATGAAAATCAAAATTGCCTCACTTGCTGCCCTCGCGTTTCTCGCCGTCATCGTCGGCTGCTCCAAGAACCCGGCGGAAAATGTCCCCGCCGCCGAAGTCAAAACCGCGACCAACGCCAGCGCCATCACCCTCGTGCCCGCCGTCGCCAAGACCTACACCTTCGGGCCGGAAACGTCCGCCGTGGATTTCGTCGGCTCCAAAGTCACCGGCAGCCACAAGGGCAGCTTCAAGAAATTCACCGGCGAACTGAACGTCATTGAGGACCGCCTCCTGCCCGCCGGCAACAAGGTGGTGATCGACATGGATTCCACCTGGTCCGACAGCGAGCGCCTTACCGGCCATCTCAAGGGTCCCGACTTTTTTGACGCGGCGAAATTCCCGACCGCCATTTTTGTCACCACGGGCATTGAGAAGGGCGCGACGAATTCGACCGTGACCGGCAACCTCACCCTCCACGGTGTGACCAAACAAATCTCCTTCCCGGCGACCATCCAGTTCACGAACGGCGCGATGAATCTGTCGGCGGAATTCTTCCTCAACCGCTTCGACTTCGACATCAAGTACGCCGGCAAGGCCGACGACCTCATCCGCCCGGAAGTGGTGCTGAAGCTGAAAGTCAGCGCGACGCCGAAGGGCTGACGTGTGGTCGGGCCGCGTGGTGCGCGGCCCCATTTTTTCCGGCCGGCACGCTGCGGTTGCACCGTGGTTTTCTTCCGCGTCCAGGCTGTGGGGTAGCACCGGCCACCGGCCTGTGCCG
>JANNGC010000500.1:0-10895 GCA_031380445.1 Pedosphaera sp. | reverse complement strand
CGCAGCAACGTGAAATGGAGAAAGGTGCCCGCGAGTTCTTGCGCGCCTTGGCTGATGGACATGGCTGCGGGCTGGAAAGCCCGCGCTCCGCGAAAGACAACACCAACAACGAATTCCTAGGTTTGCCCCGGGCATTCCCTTAAATTAATCCTGTGGGAGCTACACCATCATTACTTTCTGCGAACGAACTGCAATTGTCGTTCGGCTATCAACGCCTGCTCGAAGGCGTGACCCTCGCGGTCGCGCCGGGCGAAAAGGTCGGACTCGTCGGGCGCAATGGCTGCGGGAAAACCTCGCTGCTGAAGATTCTCGCGGGCGAGATGAACGCGGACGCGGGCGAAATCTTTCGCCGCCGCGAACTGCGTGTCGGCTACTTGCCGCAGGAGTTTGAACTCGATGGCACCAAGACCGTGCAGCAGAACATCGAGGCGGGCGCGGCGGATTTGATCGAGTGGTTGCGTCGCTACGAAACCGGCGACGGCTCCGAGGCGGAGCTCGGCGAAATCCTCCACCACATCGAGCACGCCGACGGCTGGAATCTCCAGACGCGCATCGAGTCCGAGGCCCACGCGCTGGGCGTGGCCCCGATGGACACGCTGGTCTCGACCCTTTCCGGCGGTGAGAAGCGCCGCGTCGCGCTCTGCCGTGCGCTCGCTTCGCAACCCGATTTGCTGCTGCTCGACGAGCCGACCAACCACCTCGACGCCGAGACCATTCGCTGGCTGGAGAATTGCCTCCGCGACTTTCCCGGCGCGGTCATCTTCGTCACGCACGACCGTTACTTCCTCGACGTCATCGCCACGCGCGTGATCGAGATCGCCGATGGCCGCGCGTTTTCGCATCCGGGGAATTACACCGCGTATCTCGAATCGAAGGCCATTCGCCAGGGCATCGCGGAGCAATCCGAGCGCCGCCGCCAGCGTTTCCTCAAGGGTGAACTCGCGTGGGTCCGCTCTGGCGCGCGCGCGCAACGCACCAAGGCGCAGCACCGGATGCGCGGCTATTACGAGATGGCCGGACAGGCCGCGCCGCCCGAGGAGCGCGAGATGGATCTGCTCATCCCGCCCGCGAAGGACATTGGCAACACCGTCGTGGATTTCGAGAAGGCCGGCGCGAAAGTTGGCGAAGGCGCGAACGAGCGCTGGCTCTTTCGTCAGCTCAATCTCTCGCTCAAGCCCGGGCAATGCACCGGCGTCATCGGGCGCAACGGCGTGGGCAAGACCACGCTCCTCCGCATGTGCCTCGGCGAACGCGCCCCCGACGAAGGCACGGCCAAGGTCGGTCGCCAGGTGAAATTCAACTACGTCGATCAGTCGCGCATGCAGCTCGACGACACGAAGACCGTCATCGAGCAAATCTCCGACGGCGGCGAGACCGTGGTCTTCGGCGACGAGCGGTTGAGCGCGCGCGGTTACTTGCGCCGCTTTCTCTTCGCCGATGATCGCGCGAACGAACCCATCAGCAAACTCTCCGGCGGCGAGCGCGCGCGGCTCATGCTCGCGAAGGTCCTCAAGCGCGGCGGCAACATGATCGTGCTCGACGAGCCGACGAACGACCTCGACCTGCCGAGCCTGCGGATGCTCGAAGAGGCGCTCGTGGATTTCGAGGGCAGCGTGCTTGTGGTCAGCCATGACCGCTACTTCCTCGACCGCATCTGCGACCAGATTATTTCCTTCGAGGACGGCGGCGTGTTCGTGCAGCCGGGCAATTACTCCTACTACCTGGAGAAGAAACTGGAGCGCGAAGCCCGGTTCAAAGCGCCCAAGTGGGAAGCCCCGCGCGACAATGCTTCGGTCAAAAAAGAAACTCCGCTCGCAGCGCGAGCGGAGCTACCAAAGACCCGCAAACTCAGCTTCAAGGAACAGCGCGAACTCGACGGCATGGAAGCCACCGTCCTCAAGGCCGAGGCCCGCGTCGCCGAGGTCGAGGCCACGCTGAACGACCCCGCCTTCTTCGCCACGCGCGGACGCGAAGCCACCCAGCTCATCAACGAACTCGACCAGACCAAGGCCGAAATCACCCGCCTCTACGCGCGCTGGGCGGAGCTGGATGCGATTGGGAAGTAGGGCGGAGCGCGAACCGCCGAGTTCGCGAGTTTCAGAGATGCAGGAGCGAGCAATAAAGTAGCGGCGCTCCAACAATTATGATCGCGCGGAGTCGGCGGTCCGCGCTCCGTTCACTCCCGTAAACTCACCTTGTCCGCCGTGGGGAAGTCCGCCGGGACTTTTTGCGTGACCGCGCCGGTCGCCGCCCATTCGGTCCCGCGCTGGAAGGTGGTGATGAAGCCCACGCACTTCTGCGCGTTGAATTCCTTCCCGTTGTTATGCCCGAGCGCGGTGTGGAAGACGCGGCCCTCGCCAAAGCGGATGGCCATGAGCAGCGGCTCGTGTTCGCCAGAACCGCCGGTCTCCTTCGTGGACATGGCGCTGGCGAGCACGGTCACGTTCTTCGCGGGGCCGCGCAGGCGGTCGTAGAGTTCGTCCTTGGCGTGCAACCAGCGCGGCGGCAACCCCTCCATGATCGGGTGCTGCCCCACGCGGGTCTCCATGACGAACGGGTGCTGCTGCCCGTGGCTGCCACCGCGGCCCGGCGTGGTGTCGGGCTGGAACATGCCGTCGCGCAGGCGCAGGTAGGGGCCGGACTTTTCATTGCGCCCTTCCCAGCCGCCGACGCCGATCATTTCGTTGTACTCGGGCCATTTCGCGAAAGAGTTGTCCGCCGCATGGACGCTCACGAAGCCGCCGCCGCCCTTCACGAAGGCCACGAAGGCGTCCTGCGTCTCCTGCGGCCACGGCTGCCCGCTGTAGTTGGAGATGAGGACGCGGTAGTTTTTGAACACGGGCTTGAAGGTCGTCATGTCGCCGCCCTTCGCCGGCGTGGTCGCGACGTCCACGGTGAAGAGGCCGGTGTCCTCCAACACTTTCTTCAAGTGCGGCGTAGTGACGGTGAAGTCGTGATTGTTCTGCCCGTCGATGATGAGCGCCCGCAAGTTGGCGGCGTGAAGCGGCAGGGCGACCATGAGCACGGTGAGAAGGAGCGTGAGTTTCATGGGCGAAGGATGGCGGGGCAGCGGGCGAGTGCAAGCGGGGAGTCGAGGCAGTAATCGGTAAGTCGGTTGAGTCTGCGCACAGGCCGGTTCCACTGATTACCGATTGCTGACTTACTGAACACGGATGCGCCCCGGTGCGAGCGCGGCGTTGACACCAGAATTCTCAACGCATAGTTTCGTGCATCGCTTAACCCGTTTAGGACAGTAGGAAAACAAAACACATGTTGCTGCGTATCAGTTTGATCCTCGCGATTCTGGTGGGAGCCGGAACGATTTTCGTCACGCAAAAAATGGCGCGCGAGCACTTCACCGCCATCCGCGATTCCCGTGATGAAAACATCAAGGGCCGCGCCACCGAAAAAGGCCGCGCCGACAAGAGCGAGCGCGAGCACACCGCCACCAAGCAGGTGCTGACCCAAACCAAGGACACCCTCACCAAGACCGAGGAAACCTTGAACGGCACGCAGCAGCAGCTCACCACCGCTCAAGACGCGCTGGCCAAGACGAAAGCCGACCTCTCCAAAGCCATCGAAGACCGCAAAGCCGCGCAGGCCGAACTCGCGAAGTGGGAAAGCACCGGCTACAAGCCCGAAGGCATCAAAGCTCTGGCGGACAACTTGAAGACCACGCAGGACGCGGTCGCCGCGCTGGAAGATGAGAAAAAGATTTTGAACCGCAGCATCGCGGTCTTGCAGAACAAGCTGGATCAACTCACCGGCCCGGAAGACTACGTCGTGAAACTCCCGCCGGACACCAAGGGCAGTGTCCTCGCCGTGGATCCGAAATGGAACTTCGTCGTCCTCGACCTCGGCTCGGACAAAGGCATGCTCGAAGGTGGCGTCCTCATGGTGCATCGCAACAGCAAGCTCGTGGGCAAAGTCCGCATCCGCGAAGTGATGGGCAACCGCAGCGTCGCCAACCTCATGGCCGGCTGGAAGCTCGGCGACATCGAAGAAGGCGACCAAGTCCTCTACTGACATGACGACGTGGCGTTTCATTTTTTGTCTGGCGGCGTTGGCCCTGCTCGTTACGGGCTGCCAGACCAACGAGTCTGACAACGCCTCCGAACGTCCGTGGAACGCGCAGCAAGGCTGGCAGCACGGTCTGCCCAGCAGCATCAATCAGGGACGTTAATCCGCCGGTAACCGCCGGAGCGCGGTTCTTCCAATCTGCTGGCCAGCCTTTTCCGTTGCTCATTTCCCTGCTGTGGAAGGCTTTGGGAAACTTGCTGTTGAAGTCATGGGTGTGCTACGGTCGCGCCTTGTTCGTGAACAGCAACCTGATCCAAACGGCTTTGCTCGTCCTCAGCGCGGCCGTCCTACGGTTCAGCGCGGGGGCGGCGGAATTTCCCGTGAACAGCACGGGCGACAGCGGTGCAGGCACCTTGCGTCAGGCGATCCTTGATGCCAACGCCTCGCCGGGCAAAGACCTCATCTCGTTCAACATTCCCGGCTCCCCGCCCTTCACCATCACGCCGCTGACCGGGCTGCCGAACATTTCCGACCCGGTGACGATCAACGGCTCGACGCAGCCGGGCTACGCGGGATTGCCGCTCGTCGGCCTCGTCGGCACCAGCGCGGGCACGGCGAGCGGACTGGACATCGTGACCAGCAACACCACGGTGCGCGGGCTGTTCATCAACCGTTTCAACGGCAGCGGCCTGCAAATTCAAAACGCCCACAACAATGTGATCGCGGGCTGCTTCATCGGCACCTCGCCCGGCGGCGGCGCGGCGCTGGGTAACTTGGTCGCGGGCCTGGCGATTCTGAACGGGCGCAACAACCGCATCGGCGGCACCAACGTGACGGATCGCAATCTTCTCTCCGGCAACCAGACCGGCCTCTGGATCGGCGGACTCAGCGCGACCGGCAACGTGGCGCAGGGCAATTTCATCGGCCTTGACGTCAGCGGCACGCTCAAAATCCCCAACGCCAACAATGGCGTGCTCATCGGCTCGCCCGGCAACATCATCGGCGGCACCGACCCGGCCGCGCGCAATGTCATTTCCGGCAACGGCCAGAGCGGCGTGTATTTGAACGATGCGGGGGCGAGCAACAATTGGATCGCCGGAAACTTCATCGGCACGACCAGCGACGGCGTCTTCGGACGCAGCAACCACATGGACGGGGTGACGATTTTTCGCGCCGCCCACAATCTCATCGGCGGCTCGGTGCCCGGCGCGGGCAACGTCATTTCCGGCAACGGCGAGCGCGGCCTCTACCTCTTCACCACCACCAACCAGCTCCACCACAACCGCATCGAGGGAAATTTCATCGGCACCGATGTCACGGGCCGCACCAATCTCGGCAACCGTTTCTCCGGCGTCGGTCTCACGCTCGGAAATGACAACATCATCGGCGGAACCAACCTCCTCGCGCGCAATATCATCTCCGGCAATGGCCAGAGCGGCGTGGTCATGGACTCGAACTCGGTGGCCAACGTCGTGGCGGGCAACTGGATCGGCCTCGACGTAACGGGGACGAACGCGCTGGGCAACGGCTTCAGCGGCGTGAACGTGTCCGGCGGTGCGAGCAACGTTATCGGCGGGGTCACCGAGGGCGCACGCAATGTGATTTCCCGCAACGCGCAGAACGGCGTGTTCCTCTCCGGCGGCACGGGCCACACCGTGGCGGGCAACTGGATCGGCACGGACTGGACCGGAGTCTTGCGGCGCGGCAACGGCAACAGCGGCGTGCGCGTCGAGTCCGCCGGCCATCTCATCGGCGGCGTCACGCCGCTGGCGCGCAATGTCATTTCGGGGAACAGCAATAGCGGCGTGTTGTTCTTCGGCACGAACGCAAGCAACAACGTCGTCTCAGGGAATTTCATTGGCACCGGAGCGCTCGGCCTGACCGGGGCCAGCAACGGCGTGAACGGCGTGACCCTCAATAACGCGCCGCGTAACTTTATTGGCACGGCGGTGCCAGGTGGCGGCAATTTAATCTCGGGCAACAACAACAGCGGCCTGTCCCTCATCGGCCCGGGCACGACGCGCAACATTGTCCACGGGAACTTCATTGGCCCGGACGTCTCTGGAACTTTCGCCATTGCCAATGTCCTGGGCGCGATCAACCTGATCCTCGCCGGGACTAATTTTATCGGAGGCGCGGAGGCGGGCGCAGGAAACCTCATGTCGGGCAATGAAAACGTCGTCATCTATGTAAGCGACTCGCATGGCAATTTCATCCGGGGCAACAACATCGGACTCCGCGCGGACGGCCTGACCGCCTTGCCAAATTTTCTGCATGGAATTGAGTTGCTGACCAACTCCAGCCGCAACGTCATTGGCGGCACCAAGCCCGGCGAGGGCAACCGCATCGCCAACACGCTCAGCGCGGTCGGCTACGACGGCGTGCGCGTGCGCGCCGGCTGCGTTGGTAATGTGATTCGCGGCAACTCGATCTTCAACAACGGCGGCGCGAGCACGGCCAGCCTCGGGATTGACTGGAACGCGGACGGGGCGACGACCGGGAGCGAACCGCGTTTCCCCGCCCTGCTCTCCGCCACGGGCCAGCATCTCACCACGATCACCGGCACGCTAAACGGACTGAACAGCGCGGCCTACACGCTGGATTTTTACGGCAACACCGCGCTCGACGCCTCGCTGTACGGTGAAGGACGGCGCTGGCTCGGCGCGGCGAACATCACGACGGGCGCGGGCGGCACGGCGAGTTTCAGCCTCGCGCTCACGAACGCTTTCGCCGCCGGCGGATTTCTCAGCGCCACGACCACGGACGCGGCGGGCAGCACCTCCGAGTTCGCGCTCGCCATTGCCATCACGCCCGCGCCCGACACGGACGGCGACGGACTGCCCGATGATTTTGAAATCGCGTATGGCTTGAACCCCAACGTACCCGACAACGACCTTGACGCGGACGGCGACGGCGCGAGCAACCACCAGGAATTTCGCGCCGGCACCAAACCGAACAACGCCGCCAGCGCGCTGCGCGTGACCTTGCAGCCGGAGTCCGCTCGAACGCTGCTCTTCGTGTACAGTGTGCCGGGTAAGACCTATCGCTTCGAGTTCACGACGGACTTGAACAGCCCGTGGATTTCCCTGCCCGAAGTTTTCACCGGCACCGGCGGCCCGCTGCGCGCGACCGACGCCGGCGGCAGCACCAACCGCTTCTTCCAAGTGCGCGTGGAGTGATGTTCAATTGGTGGGGCAGCCGTCCCGGCTGCCACCAGCCCGACGGGCGTCCCGCCTGTCGAACCAGTCCCAAAACAGAAACCCCAGGCGAGACGCCCAGTGGATGGCTGCCCCACAACCTCCCCAAGAAGGCCGGGAAAAGTTCGCGTGCCGCCGCCGTCTTGTTTAGCTTCCGTGCGCTGTGAACGTTCGAGTCAAAATCTGCGGCCTCACCAACGCCGCTGACGCTATCGCCGCCGCCGAGGCGGGGGCGGACGCGCTGGGCTTCATGTTCTTCGCGGGCAGCAAACGGAACATCTCCTTCGCCGCCGCCGCCGCAATCATCCGCGAACTGCCGCCGCTCGTGGCCAAAGTCGGCGTCTTCGTGAATGCCACGGCGGACGAAATCCGCCGCGCCGTGGACGAGACCGGACTGGACACGCTCCAACTGCACGGCGAGGAGCCGCCGGAATTTTGCGCACAGTTCACGCCGCTAAAAGTGGTGAAGGCCTTCCGGCTCCGCGACCGTGACTCGCTCCAGGAGTGTTTGAAATATCCCGAGCACGCCTGGCTGCTCGACAGTTTTGTGGACGGCGCGCACGGCGGCACGGGCGTCACGGCAGATTGGAATCTGGCGGCGGAGGCCGTGCGACTGCATCGCCGCGTCATCCTCGCGGGCGGTCTGCGCGTGGAGACCGTGGCCGAGGCCGTGCGGCTCGTGCGGCCCTTTGCGGTAGACGTGTCGAGCGGCGTGGAATCCGCGCCGGGACGGAAGGACGGGGCGAAAGTACGCGCGTTCATCGAGAGTGTGCGGGCGGCGTGAGGTGGAACTGGTCGCGCTGCGACCAGTCGGACCGCGCCAAGCGGCCCGCCGGAATGCCTGACGTGCTAATCAGGTGGTGAGCCACTCGGGCCGCCGAGTCCGCGAGTTCCCAGTCGCGCGAACAAAGCCCATGTTTGGGCGGGCGAATGATCGCGCGGACTCGGTGGTCCGCGCTCCGATTAGGTTTGGGCCACACGCCTTCGAGATGCGCCCGTCGGATTATTTTCAGTTACAAAAAAAACGGCGCTCAGATGAGCGCCGTTGAAAAATGAGCGAACCGCAAATCAGGTCGTGCGCTTGCGGCGGTTGACCAAGGCCAGACCGCACAGACCGCCGATGATGACCAGCGCGTAAGTGGACGGTTCCGGCACCGAGGTCGCCACCAGGGACGCACCGAAGTTGATGGCCACGTTCGTGCCGCGCAGTTCCCAGCCCGCGCCCGTGTCGAACCAGTAGTCATTCTCGCTGAGGCCGACCGTCATGGGGTTGTAGAGGGCGATGCCCGCCACGTCATCACCCGAGACGCCGCCGAAGGTGATGGCAAAGGTGAAGCGTTCCGGGAGCGCCACAAAATCCAAGTCGTACTGCAAGGTGTTGCGTCCGCTGATATCCACCGGCGCGGGCAGCGTCTGCACGAGGCTGTCGTAGAACACGCTGCTGGGCAGGTAGGTGTTGTTGCCGAGGAAGGCACCGTCGTTCGCGTAGAAGCGGAGCGTGACGGTCTCGTCGCCGTCGAAGTTCAGGCCGTAGTACTCGAAGCGAAAGGATTCACCGAAGCGGTCGCCCGCACCGAGAATGATTTCGTCGCCCACCTGGTTCGCGCCGGGATTGAGAATGGTGCCGGTGTAGCTGGTGGCGTTGCTATAGACGATGGAAGTCGCGCCGTGAGCAGCGACGGCGGCCAGTGACAAGGCGGCCAAGGTGACCAGAGATTTGTTTGTTTGCATTTGGACTTGGGTTTCCTACGCGGCCGCATCGTGGTTTTACTGGCCCGGAGTGTCAAAGCATTTCTCCGTTCCGGCGATTCAATGATTTCATCCTGAGAATTCATGGCTTGCCGCCGTCGCGCCGCCGCCGCTTACTCCGCGCCATGCCCGAGCGGCCTGCCGCCAACTTATTCCGTCCCGCGCGCGCGCCCTTCTGGCTGGACGTCGCGACCGAGCTGCTGCTCGCGCTGATGATCCTCTTCTCGCCCTGGGCCTTCGGCACCACGCAGCCCTGGGCCATCGGGTGCATGAACTTCGGCGGCTACGCGCTCGGCGGACTGCTCGCGGCGAAAATTATTTTGCGCCGACGCGCCGCGCACTCCACCGCCCTGCCCTGCGCGCTTGGAGAAAAAATCTTACTCGCGCTCACGCTCGCCGTGCTTGGCTACATTCTCGTCGCCGCGCTGAATGCCGAATTCATCTACCTCCCCGCCGAGTGGCGGCAGGAACCGCGCGCGCATGTGAACTGGCTCCCGCACAGCCTCGACCGCGACGCGACGTGGCGCGTCTTCTGGAACTGGCTCGCGCTCGCCTCCGTCTTCTGGGCCGCGCACGACTGGCTCACCGGCGAGCGCACCGCCGACGGCATCGTACGGGGACGACGCCTCCGCCGCATGATTTACCTCCTCGCCGCCAACGCCGCCTTCGTCGCCCTCGAAGGCGTTCTCCAAAGAAACAGCGGCACCGCGAAGCTCCTCTGGTTCATGCCCACGCACGACAATCCCACCGCCGCCGCGCAGTTCGGCCCCTACGCCTACCGCGCCAACGCCGCGCAATTCTTCAACCTCATCTGGCCCGCCGCCCTCGCGGTGTGGTGGCTCCAACACCTCCGCGCCCGCCGCGTCACCCAAGCCCACCACTGGCTGCTCCCCGCCGTCATGCTCCTCATCATTGGTTCGCTCGTCTCCCTCAGTCGCGGCGGCGTGGCCATTACGATGTTGCAACTCACCGTCTGCGCGTTGCTCTTTCTCTTCAGCGGCACGTTCACTCGCGGGGCGAGAATCGGACTCGCGCTCGGCGTCGCGGCCACGCTCGGGGCCGCCGCCTTCTTCGGCTGGGATCAACTCGCGTCGCGTTTGGAGACAAAAGATCACCTCGGCGGACGCGGCGAAACCTACGCCCTCGCCGCGCGCATGGCCCACGACTACCCGTGGTTCGGCACTGGCCCCGGCTCCTTCGGCTCCGTGTTTCAATTCTACCGCAACACCCCCGCCGACTACTGGCCCGGGCAACTCCACAACGACTGGCTCGAATACCTCATCACCTTCGGGCGGCTCGGCGGCGCGCTGCTCCTCGCCGCGTTCGTCGCCCTGCTCGCGCGTGCCTTCCGCCCCGGCGGGCAAAGTGTGCCGTGGGTTTTCGCCGCCTGCCTGTGGACCGCGCTGGCCGGCTGCCTCCTCCACGCGCGCTTCGATTTCCCGCTCCAGATTTACTCCATCCAATTCGTCTTCGTCCTCCTCTGCGCCGCGCTGTTTGGTTTGAACATCACGGGGAAAAAGCCCGGCGGATAAATTCCTGCGACCACATCGAGTGCTTCTTGGCCCGCAGCCTTCCAGCCATCCCACCACCCGTCATCGCGCCCACCCATTTTCCCAATCCTGAAAGGATTACATCATTTAGCCCAGGGTTGCGCGGCCTGCGCTACCCTGGGTTCACGTCCCCAGTCATTTCTCTCCAACCCTGCAAGGGTTGCATCAATACCGTGTCCACAAGCCTGCGATGCCACTCTTTCAGAGTTGAAGAATTCTTCGCCCCACCCACCCAGCGGAGCGCCTCGGCGGCGCAACGCCGGGCTGAATTATCCGAATCCTTTCAGAATTCCCGAATGGGTGGTCGCGACTTGGGTGATGGGCCACCGCAAATTCTCATGCACCCGTCAGGTCGTGGCTCGGCGCGCGCGGAGCGACG
>JANNGC010000460.1:0-2109 GCA_031380445.1 Pedosphaera sp. | reverse complement strand
CTTCTTCAACGGGCCACCTTTGCTCAAGGGCGGCATCAGGCGGTCGTCGTTCGTGCTGACCGTGGTGGAGGTGAAGATGTAACTCTCTTTCGGCTTGCCGGGCACGATGCCCGCGCCGCTGTCGCCGCCCGCGAAGGCGAGCTTCTTCTCATCCATGCGCAGGCCGCCTTTCTTGTGTCCGTCGCGATGGCAGGCCACGCAGTTGAATTCCAGGATCGGCTGGATGTGTTTCACGAAGTCCACCTTCGTCACCGCCGCGAGCGTCACGCCCGCCGGCCACTTCGCGCCTTGGTCAATCCAGTTCTTCAGCGCGTCGGATTCCACCGTGGTGAGGCGCGGGTTCTTCGGGCGCGGCGGCATCACCTTCTCATCGTCGTCCGGCAGCGTGGTGAAGGTGTAGAGCGGGCTGTCCTTGGATTTGCCGGCCACGAGCGCGGCTCCACTGTCACCACCTTTGAGCGCGTCGGCTTCGGTGTGCAGGCGCAGGCCGCCTTTCTTTTGCTCGGCTCCGTGGCAACGGACACAATGCTGTTCGAGCACGGGTTTGACCTGCTTGGAAAAATCCACGGGATCAGCCGCGAGCAAGATCGCGGGCGACGCCAGCAGCGCCGCGACGAGAGGGAGAGAATTCAGTTTCATTCGTAAAGCGATTGGATAGTTGGACGCCGTGCGTGCGGATGTCAATTCATGGGGCGGCGGGGGCGTGCCCAGATTTGGCGGAGCGCGGGTTTTCCAACCCGCAGCAACATCCGCAGGCCGAGCGCGCAGGAACTTGCGGACACCCTTCTCCATCGCACGTTGCTGCGGGTTGGAAAAGCCGCGCTCCGTCACGTTCGCCAAATCAGGACACCACTGCCGCCACGAACTGTTGCCGCGCGGCAAATTTTGCCTTCACAGCAGCGCCCGCAAATCCCCCACCAGCGCCGCCACATCTTCCTCCTGCGTATCCCACGAGCACATGAAGCGGCAGCCGCCTGCGCCGATGAACGTGTAGAACATCCAGCCCTTGGCCCACAGTCCTTCGATGGCCGCGCGCGGGAGTTCGGCGAAGACGCCGTTGGCCTGGCGCGGGAAGAGGAGTTTCACGCCGGGCATTTTTTTCAATTCCGCTTCGAGTTTGGCCGCCATCGTGTTCGCGTGCGCGGCGTGACGGAGCCAGACGCCGTCCTTCAACATCCCCACCCACGGCGCGGAGAGAAACCGCATCTTCGACGCGAGCTGCCCGGCCTGTTTGCAGCGGTAATCAAACTCGCGCGCCAGTTCGCGATTGAAGAACACCACACATTCGCCCACGGCCATGCCGTTCTTCGTGCCGCCGAAGCAAAGGACATCCACGCCGGCCTGCCAGGTGATTTCCTTGGGCGCGCAGCCGAGCGAGGCCACGGCGTTCGCGAAGCGCGCGCCATCCATGTGCATTCGCAGGCCAAAGGATTTCGCCTTCGACCACACGGCTTTGATTTCGTCCGGCGTGTACACCGTGCCGACTTCCGTGGCTTGCGTGAGACTGACGGCGCGCGGCTTGGGGAAATGGATGTCGGTGCGCTTCTTCACCATGCGCTCGACGCCAGCGGGATCGAGCTTGCCGTTGGTGGCGGGGACGAGCAGCACTTTCGTGCCGTTGGAAAAAAACTCCGGCGCCCCGCACTCGTCCGTTTCCACATGCGCCAGTTCCGAGCAGAGAATGCTGTGGTAGCTCTGGCAGAGCGACGCGAGCGAGAGCGAGTTCGCCGCCGTGCCGTTGAAGGTGAAGAACACTTCGCAGTCCGTCTCGAACACGTCGCGCAAAAGATTCGCCGCCTGCTCCGTCCACTGATCATCGCCGTAGCTGCGCTCGTG
Source organism: Pedosphaera sp. (assembly GCA_031380445.1). Lineage (GTDB taxonomy): Bacteria > Verrucomicrobiota > Verrucomicrobiia > Limisphaerales > SIBH01 > JANNGC01. The sequence goes on along the minus strand of JANNGC010000460.1, from coordinate 273 downwards.
ATGGGCGTTGGCTTCTTCCATCGCGCGCCAGGCTTCAGGGCAGATGCCGGCGTAATTGTCGCTGGCAAACTGGCGGTGACGCGTGGAACTGCTGCGCGCGAACTGAGCGCGGGATTGTGATTCTGTGACTGGCTGCATGGCCGGAGAATTAGCGGGCGAACCGTGCGGTGACGAGAAATTCCTGGGCGTGGGGCGGGAAAAGCGGCGCTAAAGCGACCGCACTCCAAACGCTGGCGCGCAGCATCCAACGCCTCATCACTCGCGAAGCGTTTG
>JANNGC010000746.1:0-5911 GCA_031380445.1 Pedosphaera sp. | reverse complement strand
CCGCGAGCACAGGGCATCTTGTGTTCGGCACGCTGCACACTTCGAGCGCCGCGAAGACCGTGGATCGTATCATCGACGTGTTTCCTGCCGACCAGCAGAACAAGATTCGCGCGACGCTCTCCGAAGCGTTGAAGGGCGTCGTGGCTCAAAATCTTTTCAAGCGCGTGGACAAGAAGGGCCGCGTGGCCGCGCTGGAAATTCTCGTCTTCACCACCGCCATCGCGAACCTCGTGCGCGAGGGCAAGACGCACCAACTGCCCGGCATGATTCAGGTCGGCAAGAAGATCGGCAACGTGCCGCTCGACGACGCCATCATGGATCACCTGCGCATGAAACGCATTTCCCCGGAGGAGGCTTACGACAAGTGCCTCGACAAGAAAAAATTCCGTCCCTTCCTTACAACGCCGCCACTCGATGACGAGGTGGCCGCCGTCTGATCATGCGCCGCAACGAACTAGACTACATTCTCAGCACGATGCTCGATTTTCGGGCCAACGTGTCAGACCTCATTTTCACCGTGGACAAGCCGCCGCAGGTCGAGGCCGACGGCGTGCTGGTGGGGGTGCCCTTCACGCCGCCGCTGGAGAAGCTCTCGTCCTTCCAGACGGAAATGATCGCGCTGAACTTGTGCGGCGGCAATCCGCGCCTCGTGGATGACCTGCTCCGCACCGGCTCGTGCGACACGTCCTACTCGGTGATCGACAAGGCGCGCTTCCGGGTGAACGTCTTCTCGCAGCGCGGCAGCTACTCCATCGTGCTGCGCAAGCTGAACACGAAGATCGCCACGCTCGCCGATCTAAAGCTGCCGGAAATTCTCCATCAGCCGGCCAAGGAAAAGACCGGCCTGGTGCTCGTGACCGGCGCGACCGGCTCCGGCAAATCCACGACACTCGCGGCCATGCTCGACGAGATCAACGGCACCAAGTCCGTTCACATCGTGACGCTCGAGGATCCGGTGGAGTTCGTCTATGCGCAGAAGAAGGCGACCATCAACCAGCGCGAGATGGGTTCGGATTTCGACTCGTTCTCCAGCGGCCTGCGCGCCGCGTTGCGCCAGGCACCCAAGATCATTCTCGTCGGCGAAATGCGCGACCGGGCCACAGTGGAAATTGCCTTGAGCGCGGCGGAGACCGGCCACTTGGTGATGAGCACGCTGCACACAATTGATGCCGGCCAGACCATCAACCGTATTCTCGGCATGTTCGAGACGGCCGAGCAGGAGCAGGTGCGGCATCGTCTCGCGGACACGTTGCGCTGGATCGTCGGCCAGCGGCTTGCGCCGAAGATGGGCGGCGGACGCCACGCGCTGTTGGAAATCATGGGTTCCAATCTTCGCATCAAGGAGAGCATCGTGTTCGGCGAGGGCGAGGGAAAAAGTTTCAGCGAAATCATCGAGGCCAGCTACACGTTCGGCTGGCGGAGCTTCGACCAGTCCTGTCTCGATGCTTACGACAACAATTTGATCAGCGAGGAAACCGCCGTGCTCTATTGCAGCAAGCGCGGCCCGGTGCAGCGCGGCATTGATAATATCAAGAAGAAGCGTGGCGAGAACACCACGGAGTTCACGCTCAAGATGGCGGAGAAAATGGAGACGCGCACGAAGACCAACGCTCCGCCCGTGTTGCAACCGCTCAAGCTGAACTGATTTATGTCCGCCTCCTTTGATTTTCTCACGACCAGCGACAAGCCCGCGCTGCTGGCGCTCAGCACGCCCGAGTGGACGGAGCTCGCCAAGGCCGCGCTCAGCGAACTCGGCTACAAGGTCCACCAGGCCGCGACGCACAGCGATTTCATCACGAACTTCACCCAGGTGCCGTATCAGATTGTCATCATCGAGGAATGTTTCGCCGCCGACACCGCGCCGGAAAACCGCAGCCTGACGTATTTGCAGACGGTGGCCATGCAACTGCGCCGTCACTCGACGATCATTTTGGTGGGCGATTCCTACACCAGCTTCAACCCGATGGAAGCCTACCAGCAGGGCGTGCATCTGGTCGTGAACCGTTCGGAGATGCTGTTGCTCGTGCAGTTCATCCAGAAGGCCATCGCGGACAACGATGTCTTCCTGCACGGCTACCGCGAGACCCAGCGCCGCATCGCGCAGGGTCTGGGCAAGGCGTAACCCCTCGGCCGCGCCATCCGGCAGGGAAAAGTTCCCCAACGGCGTCGCCGGTGTCCAGATGCGTCGGCCATGACGGGGCGGCCAACAATCCCATTCCCTTTTCCAAAACGCTCTCCTACCGTCTCCGGCCAATGCGGAAGACAAAAATCGTAGCCACCATCGGACCAGTCACGGATTCGCCGGAAATGCTGGGCAAACTTATTGACGCCGGCATGAACGTCGCCCGGCTCAACATGTCGCACTCCTCGCACGACTGGGTGCGGCGCGTGGTCGCGGACATTCGCGCCGCCGCCGTCGCGCGCAAATGTTCCGTGGGTATTCTCATGGACACGCAGGGGCCGGCCATTCGCACCGGCGACTTGCCCGCGAAACTTGATCTCAAGCCGGGGCAGAAATTCGTCTTCACCGTGCGCGGCGAGAAGAGCGAGGAAGTGCATTCCGTGGACGTGAATTACGAGAACTTCGTCAACGACATCAGCGTCGGCGACGTGGTGCTCGTGGACAACGGGGCCATTCACATGAAGGTGCTCGCGAAAGAGGGCAACCACATCGAGTGCGAAGTGCTCACGCCCGGAATGCTCGGCAGCCGGCGGCACATCAATCTGCCCGGCGTGAAGGTGAGCCTGCCCGCGCTGACCGCGAAAGATTTTGCCGACGTGGAACTCGGGCTGGAACTGGGCGTGGATTACATCGCGCTGAGTTTTGTGCGCGAGGCGAAGGACTTGCAGCAGTTGCGCGCCTTTTGCGAACGCTCGAAGCACAAGCCGCTGATCGTGGCCAAGATCGAGGATCAACAGGCGATCAAAAACCTCGTCGAGATCATCCAGGAGACCGACGCCATCATGGTCGCGCGCGGCGATCTCGGCATCGAGGTTCCTTACGAGGAGCTGCCCATCATCCAGCGCAAAATTGTGAAGATGTGTCTGCGCGTGGGGCGGCCGGTGATTGTCGCCACGCACATGCTCGAGAGCATGATTGAAAGTCCCATGCCGACGCGCGCCGAGGTCACGGACGTGGCCAACGCCGTCTTTGAGCAGGCCGACGCGATCATGTTGAGCGGCGAGACGACGGTGGGGAAATACCCGCTGCGCTGCCTGGAAGTCTTTGACCGTATCTCGAAGCGCACCGAGGCCAGCGGCGGCGCAGGCTTCCATGAGAAAGCCGAGTTCACCAGTCCGCGCCAGAAGCTCGCGAAGAGCGCGGTGGTGATGGCGGATGAACTGCGCGCGGACGCGATGCTCGTCTTCACTCGGCGCGGGAACATGGCGCGACACACCGCTTGGATGCGCCCGCGCTACTCACCGATTTACGCTTTCTGCGAGGATTGGGCGGTGGCGGATTCACTGTCGCTGCTGCGCGGCGTAACGCCGAAGGTCGTCGCCTTCAGCCACACGAATCCCGAGAAGACCATCGAACTCGCGATCCAAGCGCTGACCGAGTCCGGCACGCTGCACGCAGGACAGACGGTGGTGATCGTCAGCTCCATCTCCGCGGGCGAGAAGACGGTGGACGCGGTGCAGATGCGGACGGTGTGAAGCCGCCGTGAGCGATCCCACGTTGGCCACTACTTGCCCTGAAGCTCTCGGGTCAAAGGCGTGGTCGGAAGGATTCGGGACATCGGGTTGCCTTGTTCCTGAAATTGCAGCCGGCGCGCTTCAATGATCGCTGTCGCTTGCGCGGGCGTCATGGCCGGCGCGGCTTGGGCGACGGGCGCGGCGGCGGGGGCACCATTGCCGCCCACCAATCCCGCGCCATCTGTCCGGATTGCGCGGGGAGGAAGGTTGCCGAGCGCCGAGACAGCGCTTGGGTTGTAAGGCGCGGGTACGGCGGCAGAGCTGCCACCTCCCACCAGTCCACCGCGTCCAGTGACGGACGCACTTGAAGCACCGGCTGGCACGGGAACCGCCGCTGCGGCCGCCGGATTTGCGCCGGGGAAACCGGGATGCGGCACGGGTGCCGGAGTTCCGCCGCCGGCCGCCTTCACGCCGTTTTTATCAAAATCCAGCCACGATTCCACGTCGCCGTTCTTGATCTGCACGCGGTTGTTTTCAGAATCAATCGAGACCACGGTGATGGCCTTGAAGGTGTCGCCTGCGAGCAAGGCCGGGGGACGCTCCACTTTCTTTGTCTGCGGATCGGTGAATTCCAAAAACACTTTCGCCGGCCCGAGCAGCGTGGTGATGCCGGTCAGGTTGACGCCGAGCGGGGGGGGCGGCGGCGGCGTGGGATCCGGCGGAACCGGCGGCGGCGGAATGGGGCGCAGCCCGAACGGGTTGCGATCGATAATGATCTGGTAAGGATTCTCCTTCACTTCCGCGCGGGCCTGGAAGCTCCAGCCCGCCGCGAGGGCCGCGCCGAGCAAGGCCACGATCTTGTGCCGATTCATGGTCGCTAAGATAGTCATGGAGGGTTCAAACACCACAGAGAAATTTGAGTTGCGCGGAACTCGCCTGGGCGCGCCGGCTTCCAGCCGGCGCGTTGAAGAAATTACCGCATGAATTCAGGACGGCGCATGAATCGAGGGGAGAAATAATTCATGCGCCGTCCTGAATTCATGCGAAACCTCCCCTCCGGTCACGGCGCAAATTTCCGCGCGTAACTCTTCCCACCCTCCGTGTAAGCCAGCCAGACCGCATGAGTCGCGGGATCGATGGCGATGGATTTCGCGCCGCGCGCGGTGGTCACGTTGCCGAGCAGACGCAGGACATTGCCCCGCGTGTCGAACACCGCCATCTGGCCGCTGCTGCTGGGGCAGTAGAGGCGATCCTGCCCCGCATCGAAGGCAATTTGCGTCACGCCTGTCGGAATGTCGTTGATGCCAATGCGCTGCCCGTCGCCCGCCGCCAGCGTCACGAGTTTGCCGTTCACGCCCGCGACGAAGAGCCGTCGCTCGCCGCGCGCGTCCAGTGCCAGCGCCTGCGGCTGCTTCGCGGGCGCGACGGCCCACGAGCCGCCGAGGGTGCTGTTGTTGTCCGCCGCGCTGATGCTTTGCACGGAATCATCCGAAGCCGTGCTCAAATAGATGCGACCGCTCCCATCCTCGGCCACGAGCGCGCTGGAACCGGCAGGAACGGTGATGGTGCTGGCAATGGTTTTTGCCGCCGCATCCACGACCCAAAGCTCCGGGCCGCTGGCGCTGGCGGCAAAGACGCGCTTCACGCCCGACGGCCCGAGCGTCATCACTTCGCCGGAACCGGGCAGTGTGAACTCGCCGACGATTTCCAGCTTCTCGCGATCAATGATGGTGAACTTTTTTCCGCCCCCGCCGCTGGCGTAGTAACGGCCTTGCGCCGCGTCCACGACGAGGCTGGTGATGGCCTCGGCCTTGATCTGTTTGACGGCCTTTCCGGTGTTCAGATCAATCACGTCGAGCGTGCCGTTGCCGGTGTGGGCGAGGAGCAGTCGGCGTTTTTGATCATCCACGACGAGCGCGCCAAAGCCGCCGCGCGAGTCAGGAATTTCCACCGGCGGCTGCGGACGCAGCAGCGGCGTGGCGGCGTGGCCGGGCCGGGCGGCGGCGAGCAGGAGCATCAGCGCGGTGCAACGCAGGAGAAAATTCATGGCTTCAAGATGAGCAGGACGTCCTGCGGAGGCCAGCGGTTTCAGAAGGCAAAAAATGCTCTGCACTCCGGGCCTGAAGTTTCATTTGGACGCATCCTTACAGCGTAGGTGGAGCGCGGCGTTCAGAGCCCGTGTGGAAAACAAACGTCCCGGCGGACGACGGCGGGTTGGGGGATGGCCACCGGACTGGGGAGCACGGTTCCAAGCACCGCCTACTTCGGACCACCG
>JANNGC010000417.1:0-20978 GCA_031380445.1 Pedosphaera sp. | reverse complement strand
CTCCACGGTCGCGCAGAACTACTCGCTGCGCGCGTTCAAGTCCGGCCCCGACGTCATCGTGGCCTGGCCCACTTCGGCCACCGGGTTCACGCTGCAATCCTGCAACAACCTCACGACGACCAACTGGCAGAACGTGCTCACCGCGCCCGCCGTGGTCGGCAGCGAGAACTTCGTGACTAACGCCACGCCCACCGGCAACGCCTTCTTCCGCCTGAAGAACTGAGGCTGAGAAAAGCTTTTCGCACTGGCGGCGTTCGCAAGAGCGCCGCCAGTTTTCGTTTTCGGGACGGAGCGCGGACCGCCGAGTCCGCGCGAGCATAATTTTCACCACCGAAGACACGGAATGGAAATGAAGGGAAGAGGGCGGCTGGTGCACGCGGCTTCCTTTCCGTGTTGTCCGTGTCTCCCGTGGTTTATTTTTCTGAAACACGCGGACTCGGCGGTCCGCGCTCCGCCCTACCGCCGGGGCGGCGGTTGCGTGAAGACGCCTTTGATTTTCTCCAGCCAGCCCGTGCGCTTCTTCTCGTCACCGGCGGGCGCGAGGCGTTCGCACGCGCCGTTGCATTCGGGGCAGAAGCGGCGGGGCATTCCGCCGGCCACTTTCAATTCGCGCACGCAATGGGCGCAGAAAACTTGCCGGCACTTGCTGCACTGCGTCTGCGCCGCCACGCCAGGATGATGCAGGCAGCACGGCGTGCCATCCGGCATGAAGGTCGGCGGCTCGGCGGGCGCACCGATCACGAGGTCGGGCACGGAAATATGGGCGGGGGCCTCGGCCACGAGCAGTTCCACGTCGCCGAGGCGCAACGCCTGGCCGGTGAGAAGGGCGGCTTCCGTCACCCGCGCGCCGTCCACGAAAGTGCCGTTGCGGGAGTTCAGATCGCGCACGAGCAGCGCGTCATCCATGAGCCACACCTCGCAGTGCTGGCGCGAGACGGAGGAATGCGGGACGAGAAAATCATTCTCGCCCTCGCGCCCGAGGCGGTTGCAACCGGGCGTGAGGAAAATTTCCGGCAGCGCCAGGGCGGAATCTTTGGCCAGCAATCTTGCCATGTGAACGAGTCTCGAAATGGCGGACGAATGTTTTTGTTCCGTGCCGCCGCACGGTCGCCCGGAATGTGAAGGAACGGCGGGGTGAATGCTCTTAAAAAATTCTGAAGAGCCGAGCGCGCCTGGGAGCGCCGGCTTCCAGCCGGCGTGTTGCTTGTCCAAGCACACTTTCGCGCCGGCAGGGATGCCGGCGCTCCCAGGCTGCGCCCGCCGCTGGGTCGTGAGGGGCCCGGAGCGCGGACAGCCATGTCCGCGCGATCAGAGCGGGCATGAACACGCGGACTCGGCGGTCCGCGCTCCTATGCGCTGGCCGTTTCGAGGCGCAGGAAATCTTCGGCCACGGAGTCGGCGTAGCGGAGGCCGAGGTGGTTCAGTCGGAAACCGTGCTCGTCCATTTCGGCGCGGCCATTGGTGACGAGCGTTTGCATTTCGTTGCGCCAGCCGTCGCGCAGATCGAAGCCGGTGACGTTCTTGAACTCTTCGAAGTTCCAGCCCGCCGGCATTCGCAATCCAAACGCCGCCGTCTCGCCCGCGCGGGCTTCGGGCGCGAGCTGCTCGCTCGACTCGATGGCGCGGCGGCCTTTCTCCAGTTGCTCGCAGTAGAGCTGCGTGTTCGACCAGTTCTTCGTGCGCACGCCGTGGACGTAGCCGGTGGCGCTGGGGCCGAGCGCGTGGAACGCGCCGCCGCGCCAGTAGTTCACGTTGTGCTGACAGGCGAGGGCGGGGACGGCGGGGGAGGTCCAAGGTCCAAGGTCCAAGGTCCAAGGTCGGGCGTCCGGTGTGGTCACGACTTTGGACTTTGGACTTTGGACTTTGGACTCGACGCGAGAGTCGCGTGCGAAGTTCGCGATCTCGTATTGCCGCAAACCCTGTTCGCTCGTGGTGGCGATCAGCTCCTCGTACATGTCGCACGCGAGTTCCTCGTTCACGTCGAACTCGCCGGCCTTGAGTTGCGCGTAGAGCGGCGTGTCTTCTTCGTAAATCACTTCGTAGCTGGAGAGATGTTCGCTGCCGAGCGCGATGGCTTCGCGCAGCGTCGCGCGCCAGGTGTCCATCGTCTGCGTGGGGATGGCGAACATGAGGTCCACGTTCACGTTGTCGAAACCGGCGGCGCGCAAGGTGTCGAAACTTTTGAAAACCTGTTCGCGCGAGTGGATGCGGCCGAGGCGGTCGAGCAAGGATTCGTCGAGCGATTGCACGCCCATCGAGACGCGGTTCACGCCGAAGTCGCGCCAGAGCTTCGCCTTGTCGAGCGAGACGGTGGCGGGGTTGGATTCGATGGTCCACTCGGTCGCGCCCAAGAGGTTCAAGCGCTCCATTGCGCGGAGAATTATTTCCCACTGGCGCAGGTTGAGCATGGAGGGCGTGCCGCCGCCGAAGAACACGGTGCGCGGTTTCAGATCGTGCGCGACTAGTTCCATCTCGCGCACGAGCGCGGCGACGTAGCGGTTGATCTGTTCGCCGCTCGAAGCCTCGGAGAAGAAGGCGCAGTACTCGCACTTGTGCGCGCAGAACGGCACATGGACGTAGAGGCTGGTGATGGGCGAACTCGACACGCGCGCAGAATGCCAGCGTGCAGCGGGGCGACCAATGAAAAGATCAGTGTCGTTTGGGAGCGGAGCGCGGCGTTTACGCCGCTTCACCGTCCGCGAAGGCGCAGGACAGGCGAAACACCTTCGTCCGCTTGGACGGTGAAGCGGCCTAAAGGCCGCGCTCCCATCCGCGCACGAATCAGCGCCGCTTCTTCTGCGAACCGCCGCCGCCGCTGGGGCGGTGGTGTGAGGAACCAATCGGTTTGCGCCCGCCGCCCGAGGAGCGTAGCCCGGTGGCGCGTCCGCGCGCGGGTGGCGCGGGGCGGCGGTCGTCGGGTCGCCGCTGCTCGCGCTGTTGAGGTCGCGGGCGTTGCGGGTTGGCCGAACGTGAGGCAGTCGCAGGGCGCGGCGAAAGTGCCGGGCGGTTTTCGCGAGCCGCGCCGATGGTTTTCGTGAGCCGGAAATCCACCTGCTTCTTGAACGAATCCACTTTCGCGATCTGCACTTCCACTTTGTCGCCGAGGCGGATGATGCGGCGCGTGCGGCGTCCGATGAGATGATTCCGCAGCGGCTCGAAGATGTAGAAGTCATCTTCCATGGAAGACATGTGGACGAGGCCGCTCATGCTCAGTTCCGGCACGTCCACGAAGAAGCCCATGTTCCGCACGTCGGTGACGAGCGCGGCGTAACGCTGCGGCTGGCCGGATGCGAGCTGCGCCTTGAGGAAGGCGAAGAGCTTCACGTCCTTGCTGTCGCGCTCGGCGTCGGCGGAGTTGCGCTCGGTGTCGGAAATATGATCGGCGGTCTGCTTGAGCGAATGCACCGAGCCGTGGCTGCTCTGGAACAGCGCGCGATGCACCACGAGGTCGGCGTAGCGGCGAATGGGCGAGGTGAAGTGCGCGTATTTCTTCTTTGCCAATCCGTAGTGGCCGAGCGGCTCGACGGCGTAACGCGCGCGCATCAGCGACTTGAGGAAACCAATCTTCAGCGCCTGGCCGATGGGCATGGTGCCGAGCTTCGCCAAGAGCCGCTGGACTTCCATGCGGTTGTTCAAGTTGCCGCACGGCACGTTGTGGCTCAGAACTTCCTCGCGATATTCCAGCAGCCGTTTCTCCGCCGGCTCCTCGTGGACGCGGTAAATGGCCTTGAGATTCTGCGCCATGAGCCGTCCCGCCACGGCTTCGTTCGCGAGCAACATGCACTCCTCGATCAGTTGGTGCGAAACGTCGTTCACGATCTTCTCGATGCGCGAAATCTGTCCGCGTTCGTCGAGGCGAATTTTCGTTTCTGGAAAATCCAAGTCGAGCGAACCGGCCTTGAAACGCAGCCGCCGGATGCGCTGCGTCAGTTCGTTCGCGTCATGCAGCATCTGCTCGATGGGCGAGGCGGGCGCGCGTTGGAGCAGGGTGAACACTTCCTGATAACTGAAGCGCCGCTGCGAATGGATGACGGCGGGATAAAACTTCGTGCTCAACACGCGGCCTTCGTTCGAGACGAGAAACTCCACGCACTTCGTCAGGCGATCCACGTTTGGTTTGAGCGAGCAGAGTTCGTTGCTCAACGCCTCGGGCAGCATCGGGATCACGCGGTCCACGAGATACGTCGAGTTGCCGCGCTTGCGCGCTTCCACGTCGAGCGGCGTGCCGGGCTGCACGTAGTGCGACACGTCGGCGATGTGAACCCACAGCTTCCATTGCTCGGGCGAGACGCGTTGCAGGCAGATGGCGTCGTCGAAATCCTTCGCGTCATCTGGATCAATGGTCACGACTTGATCGCGGCGGCAGTCCACGCGCCCGACGATTTCCTCCGCGCGCACTTCGCTGCCGATGGCCCGCGCATCGCTCAAAACTTGTTTCGGAAAGTGCAGCGGCAAATCGTATTGGCGCAGCACCGAGAGCATGTCCACGCCTTCCTCGCCGGGCGCACCGAGCACCTCGATGATTTCGCCTTCGGGATTCGACTGGCGCGATTCCCACTCGTGCAATTCGACGACCACCTTGTCGCCGACGAGCGCGGGACGACCGACATCGCGCGGCTCGGGGACATAGACATCGTGCGCCATGCGCGGGTCATCGGGGACGACGTAGAGAAACTGTTTGCCGCGCTGCAACGTGCCGACGAGGCGGCTGCGTTTGCGTTCGAGCACGCGAATGACGGTGCCGGTGCTCCCCTCATCGCCGCCGCGCGCGCGCAAGCCCTGCGAGCGCACGTCGCGCCGCACCAGCACGCGGTCTTCGTGCAGCGCGGTGCCGGTGGCGTTCTCAGGAATGGCGATCTCCTTGAGCGTGGAATCATCCGGCTGGAGAAAACCTTTGCCCGAGCGGTTCATGCGAATGCGGCCGGGAATCAAGTCGGCCTCGCTCGGCTCGATGTAGCGGTTGCCCTTCGTCCGCAACACGCGCCCGTCGCGTTCCAGCGCGCGCAACACGCGTTGCAATTCCTGCTGGCGATGCGGCGGTTGGCCGAGTTGGGTGAGCAGTTCGGGGACGTTCAACGGGGCGTAATCATCGCGCCCCAGCAACTTCAAAATCAGTTCTTCCATATTTGACTCGCTCCGCTGGCACCTCCAAGGTCGCGGACGACTTCGGAGAACCTTACATTCCGCAGGCGAGCAAACCACAGTACGAAACGAGAGATTATTATGGGCGACAAATCACCCAAGTCCGTGAACAAGAAGGCCAACCAGAAGCAGTCCAAGAGCACCTCCGCCAGCGATGCGAAGAAGCAGGCCGAAGCCGCGAAGACCGCCGCCGGCAAGAAGCGGTAACGACCGCCGCAGGCTTTTCTGAGCGCCGCCATGAACAGTCATGGCGGCGCTTTTCATTTCTTGCTGATGGGTGGGGTGAGACTCCGTCGAACCCTATTTGCCGGCCTAGCCGGCGCGAGCGGCGCGAGCATCCCCGCGCTTTGGAAAACGAGACTTTCCAGTCTCGTCTAGCGATGCCTTCAAGATGCGGCCCCGCAGTTGCGGAGTCTCACCCCACCAACTACTTCACCTTCCCCACCAGCGCTGCGGTGTTCTTGCGCACGGGCGTCGGGAGCGGAGGAGGAATCGCGCCCGCGTTGCGCAGGCGCGCAACCATCTTACGCCAGTTCTCGCGGTCGGTCTCGCTCATGGCCTGCCAGCGTTCGGCCGTTTGCAGAAAGGCGGCGCGCTCGATGGAGGACAGCTCGGAAAATTTTCTGAAGCCAGCCAGCGCCTCTTTGCGTTGCTCGCTGGAGAGAAGGTTGAAGCTGGTGAGCGTCTGCTGCATCTGCGCGGTTTCCTGCGGTGTCAGTTTCCGCAGCGCCTGGCTCTGCTCCTGCGTGGGCATCCCGAAGAAGCGTTCGTAGTTCGCGATGACCTGCGCGCGCCGCGCTTCGGGCAGTTCGTTCAAGCGTTGCGATTGTTCCTCCAGTTCCTTGCGCTTGGCAGCGGTGAGTCCGGTCAGTCCGGCGTCATTCGTGCCGCCCTGTTTCGCGGAAACAAACACGCTGATGGCGAGCTGGTTTTCCAACAAGTCCTGGCGGATGCCCGGCGGAAGAATCGTCCACGTCCGCAGCTTGCCTTCGAGCAGCGCGCGGTCGGGCTGGGGAATTTGCGCGAGCCGCAGAGCGCGGTCGGCGGGCGACATCTTCATGAGTTGCGGGAGATACCAGCGCAGTTGCAACGCCTGCAAACGCGCGTTGCGCTCCTCGACGGTGAGTTCGGCGAACTCGGCGATTTTGCTTTCGAGATACTGGCGCTGCGCGGGCTTGTGCAACGCGAGCCACTGGTTACGCCCGGCCTCGTTGGTCGCCAGCAACATGCGGAAAGTCGTGACCGGCGACGTGGGCAGCGGCGGCAAGGGCGCGGGCTGCGCGCTCGCCACGCCGAGCGTCACGAGGAGTAGACCGAGTTGGAGCCAAAAGCGTTTCATTGCAAGGCGGCTAAAATTCCATCGTCACTCGCCGCCGGGATTTCCCGCAGCGAATCCACCAGGTCGAAATCACGGAAGGCGTCGGGCAGGCGGCCGATGTCTTTCGAGACGAGCGCGGCGTCGGCGGCGAACTGGGTGCGTTGCACGTTGAGAAATTGCTGCGTGCCAAAAACGGTGAGCGCCAAGGCCGCCGCCGTGGCCCAGCCGAGGCGCGGCCAGAGCAAACGCCAGCCGCCTGACTTTCGCTGCGTTCGCGCCTCGTCCAAATCCAACTCCTGCATCACGCGCGCGGTGAAGTTGCTCGACATCGGTGCGTCCGGCAGGGAGTGCAGCGCGCGACCGAGCGCGCGATCCGCCTCCCACGCGGCGCGCGCGGCGGGTTGCGCGTCGAGCCACGCTTCGAGTTTGGATTCCTCCTCGGGCGACAACTCCGGCTTCATGCTCAGCCGGAACAAATCATCATCACGCACGTCTTTCATGATCTTCCTTTCAGTTCAAAACCAGTTCGCGAACAAAGTTTCATTTCGCTGCGTGTCGCTGCGCGCAGCAGTGGTAGTGGGGCAGGCGTCCCGCCTGCCGCCGTCCGGTGGCCGTCCCGGCTGCCGGAGCGCCATGGCAATTCCAGCAACGCGAGACTGGAAAGTCTCGCGACCTGCCGGCTGGAAAGCCGGCGTTACGACGGTTCCACTATGCATCTTCCCTCCATGCGCCGGTGCGCAGATAGGGTTTCAATCGCTCCTTCAAAGTTTCCCGCGCGCGATGAATCAGCGACTTCGTCGCCGAGAGCGAGCAGTTCACGACCTTGGCAATTTCTTCGTAGGAAAATTCTTCGTGCCGGCACATGAGCAGCGCGGTGCGTTGCTTCTCGGGCAGATCGGCGATGGCTTCCTCGACCTTCGCTTCCAGTTCGCCCTGCAACAACGATTCCGTCGGGCCGGACGTTTTGGTGTCCGGAGCCTGTCGCATCGGATGATCGTCATCGTCCGCGAAAGTCTGATCGAGCGAGTCGGCGCGGTGTCGGGAGCGGCGGCGGATTTCGTTCAGCGAAAGATTGCGCGCGATGGTGAACAGCCAGGTGGAAAACTTTGCCGTGACCTCGTAGCGATGGGCCGATTTGAAAACCTGCACGAAGACGTGTTGCGCGATGTCTTCGGCTTCGGTCGGATCGGCGATGGTGCGGGCGACGAGATTGATGACGGGCTGCTTGTATTTTTCGACCAGCGTCTCGAAAGCCGCGCGATCGCCCTCACGCACTCGTAGCATGAGGGCGGCATCGGGGTCCAGGCCAGTGACGGACATGACGCGCAACAGAGTATGGAAAACCAGGGAGGGGACAAGGTTGCGCGCCGATCATGAATTTCCAGGCGCGAGGCTCCACCCCCAATGGGCAAGTCCTGCCCGGCCCACCTGCACTCCACCATCTTCTCCCTGCAAAACTTTGTTGCATATGCGACAAAGTTTTGTACGGGCTATGGCCGGGACTTTTGCTTGAGCGTTGCGTAAGGGTGGGGTGGCGGTGAAAAAAATCCGACGCTGACTTTATCCGGCGAAGCGCACATCTCCATCCAGCCACACGCCGCGCACGCGGAACTGTGGATCAAACCACACGAGGTCCGCGCGTCGGCCGCGTTCGAGGGAACCGAGTTCGTGGGCGCGGCCCAACTGGCGCGCAGGATTCAGCGTCGCCATCCGCACCGCGTCCACGAGTGACGCGCCGCCCAGTTGCACCGCGCGCCGCACGGCCTCGATCATCGTAAGCGTACTGCCAGCCAGGGCGCTGCCGTCCGTGAGCAATGCGGCGTCTTTTGTGACGCGCGCGGCCACGTCGCCGACTTGGAATTTTGTGCCCGGCTTCAGGCCAGCGCCGCCTGTGGCGTCGGTGATCAGGCACACGCCGTCGCGGCCCTTCGCGTTGAACAGCATCTTCATCAAGGTAGGCGCGACGTGGACGCCATCGGCGATCAGCTCGCAGCAAATCTCGCGGTGCGCGAGCGCGAACTCGACCATGCCGGCGATGCGATACGGCCCGCGCCGCGTGGCACTGCTCATGGCGTTGAAAGTGTGGGTGGCGTGGTTCAATCCGGCGGCGAGCGCGGGGCGCAGGTGCTCCTCGGTGGCGTTGGTGTGGCCGCCGCTGGCGAGCGAGCCGTTTGCGCGCAGCGCGCGGATGAGCGGCAGCGCGCCGTTCTCTTCGGGCGCGAGCGTCATCTCGGTGACGAGCGACCCGTAGCGCAGAAACTTGTTCCATTCAGCGGCGCGCGCCTGACGAATCTGCTTTGGATTTTGTGCGCCCGGTTTTTCCTTCGAGATGAACGGCCCTTCGATGTGAATGCCCGCGAGGCGAGCGCCGCCGAGCGAGCGGTTGTGAAATGGTTTCGCCGCTTCGAGCACGCGCAGGATTTCGTCTTCCGCCGCCGTGACCGTGGTGAGCGCGATCGATGTGGTGCCGCCGCGTAGATGAAATTCCGTGATGGCGCGAAACGCTTCGGCATTCGCCTCCATCGTGTCGCGACCGACCGCGCCGTGAATGTGCAGGTCAATGAAGCCCGGCGCGAGATAACCGCCGCGCAGATCGAGGCTGCCGGGTCGGAGACCGGCGCTCCGGCTGAGGCTCGCGATGCGTCCGTTGCGAACCGTCAGCGAACCGCGTTGAATCGAGTCCGGGAGGATGAGTTGTGCGTTGGTGAATTGCATTTTCTTGGAGGGTCAGCAGCTTACTGTTTTTTCAACGACGCCAGATACTCGATCAAGTCCACCAACTCCTGCTGTGTCATCGTCTGCTGCAAACCGGCGGGCATCATCGAGGATTTCATCTGCCGCAGCGAAGCGATGGCGCTGCGTTGGTGGCGTGTGATGATGCCGTTGGCGTCCTTGATCGCGACCTCGTCCGCCGTCTCGCTGGCCTTGATGCCGAAGGCTTCGTCACCGGACTTGAGTTCCACCTGCCACGCCTCGAAGCCAAACGAAACGCCCGCGCTGGGATCGAGGATGGCTTCGTAAAGCGCCTCCTTCGGCAGCTTCGTGCCGATCTCGGAAAGGGCGGGACCGAGGTCGCGCCCTTCGCCGCGCACTTGGTGGCACTTGATGCAACTCGTGGCGTCGCGACGGAAAACTTCCGCGCCTTTGGCGACGTCACCCTTCAGTTTGATCAATTCGGAAACCGGCGGCAGCGGCTGGGAATTCTGTCCGGCGGGCAGCGGGAGAATTTTCGCGGCTTCGGACTGGATGGCCGGCCAGCGCGCGGCGTTGAGTTCGGACGCAGCCACGAATTTCAAATTCTCCGGCAGCTTGTCTTCGCGCGCGAGCGCGAGCAGGGATTTCGCGCCGTCCTGGGTTTGGGCGAGCGCGCGCACGGCGTTGCGTTTCGTGGCGGCGTCGCGCGCATCGTCGGTGACGAGCGGCGTGAGCCAGGGCACGGCCTGTTTTTCCTGCGCGTAGCCGAGCGCCTCGGCGAGGCGGGCGGCGTTGGTCGATTGCAGCGCGCTCCGCACCGACGCAGCATTGCCATTCGCGAGCACCAGCCGGATGGCTTCCACGCCGCTCTCATCAGACGGAAGGGCGGCGGCGACTTCGAGGAGGCCGGCGTTTTGATTGGTGAGCGCGAAATGGCGCACGAGCTTGACGAAGTTTGGCGTGCCGCGCGTTTTTGCCAGCACGCGCTGGACGGCGGCCTGGATGGCGGGCTTCTCGTCGTGCGTCGCCTTGTCCATGCGCGTGAGCGCTTCGACGGCGGTGTTGAGCTTCTGCTGCTCCTCCGAGTCGGCCGCGCGTGCGGACGAGGCAGCGAACACGGCGCAAATCAATGCGATAAAAATCCACGGCATGGCGGCGGCAATGTTTCTGAAGGATTTGAAATACTCAAGTGCCGGGCGGGCCGGGTGATGGGGCTGTTTGAATTTGGAACTCAGGAACTCAGGATGAGAAGAAAAAGCCCCGCCGCTTATCCTGAGTTCCTGAGTTCCAAATGAGATTTCTTCCGAACCAAGCTTCCCAGCAGGCTGGTGATGCCACGAAAGTTGTTCTCGGAAATAAAAGCGAAGCCGAGTCAGGGGTTTGAACGTCCAAAACGCCGAACTACGAACTCATGGCCAATTATGAAAAGAAGCACACTGCATCAAACCAGCCGCCGACAGTTTCTCCATCGCACCGCCGCTGGCGTGGCGCTGTTCAACATTCTTCCGGGCCGTCTGTTGTCCGGCGCGGAAACACTTTCCCCCAATCAGAAACTCAACGTGGCCGGCATTGGCATCGGCAGCCGGGGCGGGGCGGATGTGGGCGAGGTCGCGGGACTGGGCCACAACTTCGTCGCGCTCTGCGATGTGGATGAGAAATACGCGGGCAAGGAGTTCGCCAAATATCCCGGCGCGAAACAGTTCAAAGATTACCGCGTGATGCTCGACAAGATGGGCAAGGAGATCGATGCCGTGATCATCGGCACGCCGGACCACACGCACGCGGTCATCGCCATGGAGGCGATGCGGCGCGGCAAGCACGTTTATTGCGAGAAGCCGCTGGCGCACACCGTCCACGAAGTGCGCGCCCTCATGGCCGCCGCGAACAAATACAAAGTCGTGACGCAACTCGGGAACCAGGGGCATGCCAGCGGTTCCATTCGCCGGCTCTGCGAATGGGTTTGGGCCGGAGCCGTTGGGCAGGTTCACACCATTCACGCCGGCTGCGATGCGTTCAAAAATGTTTACTGCCAGATTCCCAATCTCGCCAAGGTCAGTGAACCGCACGAAGTACCCAAGACCCTCGACTACGATCTCTGGCTCGGGCCGGTGGAATCTCGTCCGTACTCGCCGCTCTGGGTGCCGTGGAACTGGCGCGGGTGGATGCATTTTGGCGGCGGCGTGATCGGCGACTGGATTTGTCACGTCGTGGATCCGGCCTACTGGGCGCTGAACCTGGATGCGCCCACCAGCGTGCAGGCGGAGGTGACCAATTTTGATCCGGCGAAGCACGGTCAGACCTACCCGCCCGGCTCCAAGATCACGTTTGAATTTCCGGCCCGGGACGGGCGCGGGCCGGTCAAGCTTGTCTGGCACGATGGCAGCACGACCATTCCGAAGCCCAAGGATTTTCCGGCCGACGAAAAAGTTCCCGGCACTGGCGCCATTCTCTTTGGCGACAAGGGCATGATTGTTCACGGCTCGCACGGTGGCTCCAATTGCCGCCTGCTGCCGGACAGCCTCATGGATCAAAACTCGGGCAAAAATGCGCCGGCGGAAAAAATCACGCGCGTCAAAGGGCACGCCTGGGATTGGATCGAGGCCATCCGCACCGGGCGTCAGGCCGGTTCGAACTTCGATTACGGCGGCCCGCTCACCCAGGTGGCGTTGCTCGGCCTGATCGCCATTCGTTTCCCCGGCCAGACGTTGCGCTGGGACGACCAGGCGGCGCGCTTCACGAACAACGACGCAGCCAACGCTTTTCTCCGCTCGGCGTATCGTCCGGGCTGGAGTCTGTGAGGGAGACGCTGGGCCGGCAGTCGCACCCGGTCAGAGAGCAGTGTGAATGATGAACCACCCAGCGCGTTCCATTTCAACGATGGCCAAGGGTGCTTCACGTCTCTGGCCTGGACGCCCGGCGCGTTCCTCGATACGGACGGAAAACCGTTCGCGAGCGCGCCGCTGGACTGGATGGCGGGCCAGCGCGCGGTGTTGAGTTCTGAAGCGACAATGTTTTCTGACCACGGACGACAGCAGAAGACGCGAGAATATAGCGGGCCGACAAAAAAAGTTTAGGGCCAGGCACTTCATTCCCCTCGCCACGCCAAGGGAAACTTGAGACGGGAAAATCAGGGACAGGAAAAAGGGGGTCTTATTTTCCTGTCCGCTATTTTCCTGTCTCTGATCCTCGGCCTTGGTTCCCACCTCGCCCAGGAAATCAGTGGACAGCCAAGTCCGTCCCCACCGGACCGCACGAAAGTTCAAGTCATTCACGGTGTTTTGCAGTCGTGGCGTTCTATAGTGGCGTGGCCGGTCCGCCCCGCGCTGCTGGCGTGTCACCCCCGCCAGCCGCGCATCGCCCCTTGCGTTACGGCTCACTCCATATTTTTTTGCTTGCTTGCGACGGGTAACTTGTATTTCAATTCAAGTTATCCAAACGAACCGTTCAGCGAAACATTTGCCCGTGCGATCTCACCATCGTCTCGTTTCAACTCCTTTTGTCCGGCTGGACACGGCTGTAAATCAGGCAACCCAAAGTTCATTTATGCACATCACCTCCAAACTCAAAACCCTGCTCGCCACGCTCCTCGTCGGATCATTGACGTGGGCGGCTCAGGCGCAGTTCACCAACTTCACCCACATTGGTGGCGGCGCGACCGGTACCTTCATCACCAACGGGCTTGGCTCGTACACGTTTGAAGGTGGCGGCAACGACATTTGGTCGGCCACCGACGAGTTTGATTACGCCCACTTCGATTCTACCGGGGATTTTGATGTGCGCGTGCGGGTGGAGTCCGTCGAACCGACGGCGCGCTGGGCCAAGGCGGGCCTGATGGCGCGCGAAAACTTGAACGGCAACAGCCGGATGGCTTTCAACCGTGTGTCGCCTGCTGATGTGCCGACCGGCAACGGTGGCAATGGCGCCAACGATACGCGCTTTGCGTTCCGCACTGGTACGACCAGTGGTGGGCAAGGTGAGAATGAAGCTGGCTCGGGTAGCCCTGGCTATCCCAATGGCTGGCTCCGTCTCCAGCGCACAGGTGATGTCATCAATGCTTTCAGCAGTTTGGATGGTGCGGCTTGGGCGTTGCAGGGATCTCAGGACACGACGACTTGGGAGGGTGGCGCGTTACCAGCCACGCTGAATCTGGGCTTCGCAGTCGCACGTCATTCTGGTGCGGAACCGCTGGCAACCGTGGAATTCCGCGATTACGGGACGCCTACGGACACGATTGCCATCACTACCCAGCCCGCATCCCAGCTCAAGGTCGTGGGTCAGACCGCGACATTTTTTGTTCGTCTCCCCGGCGGTGCGGATTTCGCCGTCTTCCAGTGGTTCACGAATGGCGCGCCGATTCCGGGTGCGAACAGTGTCTCCTACACCACCCCCGCCCTGGGTGTGGCTGACAACGGTGTGATTTACTCGGTGGGTGCAAGCAATGTGAACAACGCCTCGGTCGCTCTGAGCGGCAACGCTACGCTCACGGTGTTGGATGCGCCTGAATTGGTGTCGGCGACGACTTTGAACAATCCGGTCGCAGTCTATATCACCTTCACCCGCGCGATGAATGGCACCGCGCTCAACCCGGCCAACTACACAGTCAACAACGGTGTGACCGTTTCGGCGGCGGAGTTCACCACCCCGGCCAGCAACGTGGTCAAGATTACCACCACCACGCTGGCCGCGAACATGACCTACCAAGTCTCCATCAGCGGCGTGCAGGATTTGGCGGGCACCACCATCAATCCTGAGCCGAGCACGGTGAATGTCTCCCACACGGTGGGCTTCGGTGGCATCACCATGCGTCGCTATGATGGCTCAGGTGATTTCCCGACGGTGAAAAACAAGATTCTCAACTGTGATACCCCGCAGCGGTACGATGCCAACCTCGCCACGTTTGAGTACGGCACCAATCCTCAATACAACTCCACGGATGGCGACACTGAGCAGTACGGTGCCATCGTGAATGGCTTCTATGTTCCTGCGACGACCGGCAACCACATCTTTGGCTTCGCAGCAGATGACCAGGCTGAGTTGTGGTTGAGCACCGACGCCAATCCAGCCAACAAAGTCCTGCTCTCCCAGCAAACCTCTTGGAATGGCGGCCGACAGTTCATTTCCGGCGACAACAACATCCCTCCGCTCACCGGCAACATTCCGTTGGTCGCCGGCCAGAGATATTACATGGAGGGGTTGTTCCAAGAAGGCGGCGGTGGTGACCATATGTCAGTGGCCGTGCAGACTCCGGGCGGGCCGGCCATTATCAATGGCACGCAAAACCTCATCCCGAGTTCTTCCTTTGCCCAGCTCTATTCCTTTGGCTGCCCGGCGATCTATGTGAACAACCTTGGCCCGGTGGCCTTGACCGGTCCTGGCAACCAGAGCGCGGTGGAAAACAGCACGGCCACTTTCACCACGGTGCTGGACGGTTCGCCTCCCTTCACAATGCAGTGGTATTCCAACGGCGTCGCCATCGCGGGCGCGACTACGGCCACCTACAGTTTCTCAGTCCGGCTTCCGGCCAATGGCCAGGTGTTCTCCGTGATCGTCAACAACCTGTTCAGCAGCGCGACCAACAGCTCAATTTTGACGGTGATTCCTGCGCCGCAAATCCTGAACGCCGGATCCCGCTTGGATCCGTCCGGCACCAGCATCTACGTCGAATTCTCCAAGGACATGGGCGCGTCCGCGCTCGTGCCCGGCAGCTACACGGTGGACAACGGCGTGACGGTTTCCGCCGCTGACTTCCATCAGGGCAATCCTCGCCTGGTTCGCCTGACGGTTTCCAGCCTCACGGCCGGAGTGCTCTACGCCGTGACCGGCACCGGCATCACCGATCCGGACGGCAACCTTTTGAACCCAAATCCGACCACGCGCACGTTCACGCACCTTAGTGCGCCTGGAGTCAATGCTCCGGCGGGTCTGGTTCTTAAACGCTACAACGGCGCGAACAGCCTGGCCTTGGTTCGGACCGCCATCAACAACTGCACCGCGCCCACGTTCACTGATGTCAATCAGTCGGTCATGTCCTACTTCCCGAACCTTGATAACTACGGCACCTGGATGTACGGCCAGTTCGCCCCGCCGACCACCGGCAACTATCAGTTCCAAGTGCAGGGTGACGACAACGTCCAGTTGTTCCTGAGCACCGACGATCTGCCCGCGAACAAAGTATTGATTGCGTCGCAGACCGCTTGGGGCAGCACGCGCGACTATGCGGAGCCGAACCAAGGCGGCACGGTTACACTGCCCTCCGCCCTCATTCCCCTGGTGGCAGGCCGCACATACTACCTCGAACTCCTGCACCAAGAAGGTGGCGGCGGCGATCACGTTCAGGCCACGGTGCGCCTGCCCGGCGGGCCGGCCATTGTGGACAATGCTCCGGACATCTCGCGCAACATGTTTGCGACCAACAGCTCCTTCGGATGCCCGCCTCAGGTTTACTTCAATTTCGGTCCCATGGCTGTGACCCAGCAGCCCGTTGGCGCCACCGTCAACGAGCTGTTCCCAGTGAACTTCACGACCAAGGTGGACGGCAGCCCGAGCTACGCCTTCCAATGGTATAGCAACAATGTGCCGGTGCCGGGAGCCACGGCGGCGAACTACTCCTTCACGCCGCTGCGCTACGCCAACGGCGCGCAATACCACATGATCGTGAACAATGGTTTCAGCAGCGCGACCAGTTCCGTGGTTACGCTCACCGTCGTCAGCGATGAAGCGCCTCCGGCCGTGGTCAGCGTCCTGAGCGCGCCGAGCCGCATCGTGGTCGGCATCATCTTCAATGAGCCGCTTACCCTCCTTCAGGCCACCAACCCGGCCAACTACACGATCACCAACGCGGCGGGCGCAGTGCTGGCGCACAGCCTCTCCGTGCTGCCGGAAGTCTCGCCGGACGGCAAAAGTGTGACCCTCCGCACCGACCCGCAGACGTCGGGCGAGCAGTATGTCATCGTCCTCAACAACCTGACCGACCGGGCGGGCGTCCCCAACGCGATTGCTCCTAACACGCTCGCGCCGTTCACGGCCTCTGATTTGTTCTACGGTGCGGGCGCGGTGGTCTTCCGGGCCTACCCGACCGGTGGCGGTAATGCCATCGCGGAACTCACGAACCATCCGAGCTACTTGAACAACACACCGGACTACGAGCAGGTCATCTTCAGCATGAACAGCCGCACGGCCGGCGCGCCCTACAACAGCAATGGCCGCGAAAACTACGGCGGCGGCATCATCGGCCACTTCATCCCGCCCTCGTCTGGCAACTGGATTTTCTACATCAGCTCCGATGACGACGGTCTGTTGCTGATGAATACGAACGGCCCGGATTCCAGCGGGAAGTCCACGGTTCGTTTCGCCCCCGGTTGCTGCCGCGCTCTGACCGCCGGTGCCGATGCGACCCCGCCCATCAGCCTGCTCGCAGGTCAGGCCTACTACATCGAAGCGCTCTACAAAGAAGGCGGTGGCGGCGACTACGTGGAAGTGGGTGCGCGCCGCGTGGGTGATAACTCCACCATTACGGTGATTGGTTCGGGCAACTTGGCCTTCGCCTCCAAGCTCACCATCACTCAGAATCCGACCAACCTCACGCTGCTCGAAGGTCAAAACGCCTCCTTCTATTCGTCGGTCAGCGTGGCCGGTGCCGGTGCCGGCAGCCAGCGCTACCAATGGCAGCGCAGTGAGGACGGCACGGGTGCCTCCTTCACGAACATTATCGGCGCGACCTCGTCCAGTTACACGTTCCGGGCCTTTGAAGGGGACAGCAACATTCAGTTCCGCGTGATCGTGGCGTTGCCGGGCTTGCAGACCAACACCAGTTCAGCCGCTGTCCTGACGGTTTTGAACGATGAGATCCCGCCCGTGCTGCTCAGCGCTCGCGTGGGTGAGACTGGAAATCAAATCATCCTCACCTACAGCGAGGCGATCAGCTCCGCCGGTGATATCAGCAACTTCTACTTCCAGGATGGCGTGCCAGTTTGCACCGTCCGTGAAGTCAATGGCTCGGTCGTCACGCTCACATTTGACGGGCAGATTGCCGTCAACACGCCCTACACCTTGTTTGGTGAGGCCCAGCAGGATGAGTTTGGTAATTACACCGATCCGTTCATCACGGAAACGCCGATCTTCATCTACCAGCCTTTCGGCCTCCAGCACCGATACAGCTTCCGCAACCCGTCGGGTGTCGCGGTCGGCTCCAACGTCATTGACAGTGTCGGCGGCGCACACGGCATCGTGCTCGGCTCACCGGCCACGTTTGACGGCGACCGCGTGTTCATCAGCGGCGGTGCCTCGGCCACCGCGGCTTATGTGGACTTCCCGAACGGACTGCTCTCCGTGAACGGTGCCGCCAACGGCGGCAGTGGCAGCGGCCAGCTCACGCTGGAAGGCTGGGCACGGGTGACTGGAAACCAGAACTGGTCGCGCATTTTGGACATCGGTAACTCCACCGTCCCGGAGAACGTCGGCCCCGGCGGCGGCGGCGATGGCCGTGATTACCTGTTCCTGTCCGCGCAAGAAGGCGGCGACATCGGACGGCACGTTGCCGTGGTTCGCGAAGTGGATCCTCTGCCGGACGCTTCCACCCTGAACGATGAGGACAGTGTCGGCTACGGCGTGTCAAACTTCGGCACGGAATTCCACTTTGTCATCACCTGGGACGAGTCCACCGGACTGGTCCGGGTCTATGAAAATGGGACGGCAGTGGGCAGCTTCACGTCGACGGCTCCTTTCAACAAGATTCACGATGTGAACGTCTGGCTCGGGCGCTCGCAGTGGAGCGGCGACAACAACATGCAGGGCGACTTCAACGAGTTCCGCATCTACAACCGCATCATCAGTCCGGCGGAAATCGCCTTCAACCGCACCGTGGGTCCGAACAACGGCTTTGACCCCGTTCCGCTGGCTGTGCGCCTCGTGGTGCAGACCAACGTGATGCTGCAGAGCCGCACCCAGCAGGCCCGCGTCTTCGCGGACTTCCTGACCGTGTCCAACGTGGACCTCACGGCCACCCGCACCTTCACGCTCAGCACGGACGACCCGACGCTCGTCTCCGTGTCACCCACCTCAGTGCTCACGGCGGGCAACATTGCGGGTACGGCCAACTTGCAGGCCACCTTCAACGGTGTCAGCTCGGCGGTGCTCCCGATTCAAGTGCTGGTGGATAACTTCCCGCCCACGCTGACCAGTGTCCGTGTCGGTGAAGATCTGCTCACCCTCTACCTGACCTACAGCGAGGACATTGATCCGAACATCGCCTCAGCGGCAGACAACTTCCTCCTGACTGGCCCGGGCGATCCGTTTGGCGTCATTCGGGTGGTGACTGGTCCAGTGATCGCCGTGACGCTCAGCGGGGCGCTGACGCCGAATGCGACCTACACCCTCTCCGGGTATGACCAGGCTGACTTGTTCGGGAACCCGACGGCTCCGAACCCGACGATCAACACGGTGGTTGCTTACCAGCCCTTTGGTCTGACGCACCGCTACAGCTTCCGCAATGCAGCGGGCGGCGCGGGTGGCGCGACCGTGACCGACAGCGTGGGCGGCGCGCACGGTCTGGTGCAGGGCGCAGGTGCCACCTTCAACGGTGACATTCTCACCTTGCCCGGTGGCAGCTCTGCCACGGCGGGTTACGTGGATCTCCCGAACGGCTTGCTCTCCACCAATGCGGTGATCAATGGCGGCAGCGGCCAGGTCACGATTGAAGGCTGGACTAAGGTCACGGGCAACCAGGCTTGGTCGCGCATCTTCGACTTCGGCTCCACCAGCGGCACGGAACTCCCCGGCCCTGGCGGCGCGGGCAACGGTCGTCGCTACCTCATGCTCGCCGCGCAGGTGAACGTGGACGTGAACACCCACCGCCTCGAAGCGACGGCGGATGACGGCTCTTATCCCAATGGCTTCACGCAGGACTTCCCCGCCCTGTTCAATCAGGTCGAGCACTTCGTCATCACTTGGGATGATGTGAACGACCGTATCCGCACTTACGTCAATGGCGTTTTGCGCCTGGACTTCGCGGCTGGCGCCTCCATCGGTGACGTGAACGACGTGAATGTGTGGCTCGGTCGCTCCACTTGGACCGGCGACCAGAACATGCAGGGTGATTTCGACGAGTTCCGCATGTATAACCGCATTCTGAGCACGGAGGAAATTGCCTTCAACGAGGCGTCCGGCCCCAACTACGAGTTCGGCACGCCGCTCGCGGTCCGTCTCGTGGTGCAGACAAATACGATGCTGGAGAACAGCACCCAGCAGGCGCAGGTCTTCGCCGACTTTGCCTCCATCTCGAACGTGAACCTGACGGCCTATCGCACGTTCTCGCTCATCTCGGACAACCCCGCGCTCGTCTCGGTGTCGCCGACTTCACTCCTCACCGCTGGCTCCGGCGTGTCCGGCATCGCCAACTTGGTGGCCGAGTTTGCCGGCGTCAGTTCGCTCTCGGTGGCCATCACGGTGGTCCAAGACGGGGCCAAACCTACCGTGCTCAGTGTCAACGGCACGCGCTCGCTTGACTCTATCAAGGTCGTGTTTAGCGAGGCGGTGGATTTGACCCAGGCGCAGGAGCCGACCAACTACATTCTGACGGACACGAACACCAACCCAGTGTTGTTTGGCACCCCGGTGCTGGGCGGCGACGGGCGCACTGTCACCATCCCGGTCACGGGCGGTCACTTGCCGGGCGCGGTCTTCGTGCTCAACATCAGCGGCATCGGTGATTTGGCCGGCGTCCAGAACGTAATGGATGCGACCAACTTCACGTTCCAGACGTGGATTTGGAGCCGAGGCTTCGCAATTGCCGACTACTACTTCGGCATCGGTGGTGGTCTGATTTCGGATCTGACCAACAATCCGGCGTATCCGAACAGCCCCAGCCTCACCGAATATGTGTCGCTGCTCGAATCTCGCGCCAACTGGAATGATAACTACGGCACACGCATCGCCGCCCGGCTCCGCGCTCCGCGCACGGGGAACTACCACTTCTTCATCGGCTCCGATGACGAAGGCGCGCTGTTCCTCAGCACGGACAACGATCCGGCCAACCGTGTGCAGATTGCCACGGAGCCGCAATGGTCCGGCGGTCGTGAGTTCATCTACCCGTCCGGTGACTGCTGCGGCCGTCCCGGCAACTACCGGACGAACAATCCGCCGTACCTGCCGGTCAACATCGCGTCGAACCTCGCGCTCACCGCCGGTTCCTCCTACTACATCGAGGCGCTGGCCAAGGAAGGCGGCGGCGGCGATAACCTCGCGGTGGCCTGGCAGTTCCCGGGCAGCCCGGTCATTGTCAACGGTTCCGAGCCGATTCAAGGCACCTACCTCAGTTCCCTCGCGGATCCGATTGGTGCCTCCATCACCGTCGTCACCCAACCGCAAAGCACCAACCTCTGGTCGGGTATGACCGTGACCCTGACGGTGTCCGCTGTCGGCACCAACGTCAACGGTGCCGCCCCGGTGGCCTACCAATGGCAGCGCCTTGTCGCCGGCATTTGGACGGACGTTGTGAACGCCCACTCAGCGAACTACACCATCACCCCGGTGCCTCCGGGCCTGAACGAACAGTATCGTGCGCTGATCTTCATCCCCGGTGCCCAGACCACCAGCGCCACGGCCACCGTGGTCGGTCTGCTCGCCATCAGTTGGCCCGGCTCGCCGGACATCTTGCAGGAAGCGGATGAAGTGACCGGCCCGTGGATCGACATCCCGGCGGCGTCGAATCCGTTCGTCGTCAATCCGGGCAGCGCGCCGAGGAAGTTCTACAAGCTCAAGCCGCTTCCGTAGTCATCGTTCTTGATTCAAGAGAGACCGGGGTGAAAATCCCGGTCTCTTTTTTTCT
>JANNGC010000356.1:0-3893 GCA_031380445.1 Pedosphaera sp. | reverse complement strand
GAAAAGCCCGCCGGTGGCCGGCGGAACCGTCGTCAGGTCCAGCTTCACGCCCATGAAGGTGTCCGCGCTGTTGGCATTAAACTGATGCACTTCCACGGCGATCCAGTTGGTCCCGGCGAGCAGATTGGTGAGCAGGATGTTGAACGGTCCCAACTCGACCGGCGTGCCGGAGACATTCGTGGCGAAGGTGCTGAATGTGACCGGGCCCGGCGCAAGGTTGTAGCGGTAGGCCTCCAGGCCGTTCAAATAGACCACCGCTCCGTCATCGATGTAGTGCGACAAGGAGAAACTGGCGACGACGAGGTTGGTGGGTACGACGAATCTGTTCCGGAAATATATCGTTCTTCCCGCAGGCGGATTCAGGAGGCTCCGAACGGGCTCGACGGTTCCGGAGGTGACACCGAAAACGCCCAACCCCTGCTGCCAGCCGCTGTCGTTGAAGTTCGTCGCTGTCCACCCCACCCCGTCGAGATTGTTCGACTGATTGAGACGCCAGACGGCGCTGTAGGCCAGCACGTTCAAGGCGGGCGGCACGGCGGAGGGACAGGCGTTCGGCGCGCCCGGGGTGGGCGTGGTGAGCAGCGCAAAGCTGCTCGCGCCATCCGGGCAGCGGCCCTGCGCCCCGCCTGGAACCTGCGGCCCGTAGATCACGCCGTCGATCGTGGCGAGGTTCGGATCAAGCAGCGCAAGTTGCGCCTGGTCGGATGAGAGCGAGAAGTCGAGATGGCGCGGCGCGGTGCTGCCGTCGGCGTTAAATTTCAAATAGCCGCCGGCCGCGATGACGGGCAGCGGCGCGAGCCGCTGCACGGCCGGCACTCCGATGGGCTGATCCGTGAAGTAACAAAGGCCGAGGTCCACCGGCGCAGCGTTTGGATTGTAGAGTTCCACGAAGTCCTCGACGAAGGGCGGCACGCCCGAGGCCAGCCATTCATTGATGCGCACGGAAGCGAGCAGACCGGTGGGCTTCACCACGTTCACCGTGCCCGCGCTCGGGGTGCAAAGTTTCCAGTCGCCACTCGCGCCGAAGCGGCCCACGGACAAGTCGGGCAGTTGCAAACCGAACGTCACCGAGTCGAGCAAGACGCTGGCGGCGTTGAAGAGATAAACCCCTTCGCCATCCGCATCGAGCGTGAAGCCGGTGTGCAGGCCGCCGCTGCCGTCCTCGTTGTTCGCATAGACCACGAGATAAGCGCCAGACGCCAGGATGGTGGGGGCTGGAAAAGTGTACTTGGCCGGATTCGCCGGATCATCACTCAAGCGGAAGCCGCCGAGGTCCACGCTCGCGCCGCCTTCATTGTAAAGCTCGATCACGTCGGGAAACGTGCCGGCGTGGTTGACCGCCGTGTCGTTCTGGGCCAGCACTTCGTTCACGCGCACGGACGGCCAGGCGGCGTTGACGATCCACCCTTTCGAGACGGTCGCCGTGTTCGTGTCCTGCCACGCGCCCGCGCTGCTCTTGCCGATGACCGAGACGACATTGCTGCTGCCGTTGATCAGACCGCTCAACGAAATCGGCGTGGCCACGGCGGTCTCCACGCCATACACGCCGTTGTTCAATTTGAACTTGTAGCTCACCACGTTGGTGCCGCCGACCGTGAGCGTGGCGGTGCCAAACGGCGTGGGCGAACGCGGCTCGCCCGCGACCGTGGCGGTGGGCGGCGGCGGATTCACGGCGAAGTAACTGTTCAGCAGGCCTTGGACATAACTCCGGCGCCCATCCATCCAAGTCTTCATCCCGCTAACGACGCTCGGGGTGTAAATCAGCGCCTGGTCAGCCAGCGCGTCGAAGCTCGGCTTGGCGAAGGTCGTGTCGAGCAGTCGTTGCAGCGTGCGGTAGTAAATGGCCTCGAACTCCGGTTGGTGCATGAACCAGTTCATGGCCGTGCCCGTGCCCGCACCGGGAACCTGGGTGGCCGTAAAGAGCGAGGCGCTAGTTACCAACGAACCACTCTGGCCGATGATGGTATCGAGGTCGTGGTAGGAGAGAATGAACCGCGGGTCGTTCACCCCTCGATACATGTAGTAGTCATCATTGTAGCCGGTGTTAAGCCCGGTCTCGTTGTTGCCCATCAGATTCATCACCGCCAAGTGCAGCAGCCACTGCTCGACGTTCGCGACGGTCCGCGCCCGCGCACTGGTGAAGAGGTTGGTCTGGTTCTCGCCCATCGCCTGTTGCATCGCGGCCAGGTCAAGGAAGTCCGCTTCACTGGCGTTGGACTCTTTGAAGTAGGTGTTCTGGTAGGAACTGGCCGCGTTGCCCCGGTAATCAAAGTTCGGCGGCAGGATGTCCCGCACCACCTTGTAGGCGTTGCCGCCACTGTCGTTGGGAAAATGCGCCTCCGCCCAGTCTGCGCCGATGTCCTCGTTGGCCGCGTAGTAGGTGAAAGTGGGCGTCCCGCCCGGTCCGGCCCCACCGTTGATCCGCAACTGCGCCGCGTGCGAGTTGCCGCCCACCGCGCCGGAACTCAAGGCCAGCGCCGAGCCGAAAGTCTGCGCCCACGGCGTGCGCGCGTTCATGTTCAGCGCGGCCCGCCCCTTCCACGACGCGTCGTTGTTGAAGCCGATGCGGTAGTTGTGCGGCGTGCCGGAGCGGCTGCCGTGGCCGCGATTGCGCACCGTGGTGAGGTAGCGAATCTGCGTCTCGTTCGGGTCGATACTGATGAAAGTCGCGTTCATGGCCGCGTCGCTGTTCGGCGCACCGGAGAGCATGTTGCCCAGTTCGGTGTACTCACCGGGCGTGAGAATCAATTTGTAGAAGGGCGCGGTGTTCGTCGGCCCAGCCGTGTCCACCTGGTAAAGCGCATTGTAGGCAAAGCTCGCGCGGTCCATCACCGTCACGCCGTCCGTATCGACCGCCAGGCGCGGCCACGAGTTCGTCTTGTTCGAGGGGTCCACGGCCTCGACGTAAAACTCCACGATGGAACCGTTGGCCTGCGGGGCAATGAATCCGCCATAGACGCCGTCGCCCGCCGTGCCGTCGCCATGCGCGCCGTCGTCGATCATGTTCGTGCTGGAGAATGCGGGCGGCGCACCGTTGTTCACGCGCCAGAACAGCCGGGGCATAAAGCCCGGTGCCTCGTCCAGAATGCGCGCCGCCACCGCCACCGTATCCGTGGGCAAAGGCACGAGGGGCGAGTGCGCGACCTCCAGGATGAGCGGCGCGGTGTTGGTGGCGGCGACCGAGTTGACCGTGCCGGGCGTGCCGTTGACCGGCGTGCTCGCCGCCCAGTTCTGCCCGTAATCATTGGGCAGGGACCGGTTGATCAGTTCGAGCGATTTGCCGAGGCCATCCGCCGTCGAGAGCCACGTCCAGCCCTGATAGCCAAGGTCATTCAGTCCGCGCTGGCGCACCGCCCAGTCGCCCTCGTCCGCGTAGGTCACGCTGTCGATGGTGGTGCCGAGGGCATCCTCCAGTTTTAACGACTCGCGCGTGTTGCTCAGGATGTTGTCGTAATTGGTGTAGGTGAAGCCGTTCACATTCGTCGTCCGTACCACGATGAAGCCGCCCAGAAAATTCGTGACCGCCGGATACTTGCTGGTAAACGCCGGGGCGCTCGCCGCGACCACGAGGTAATTTGAAGCCTTGAGAAAGGTGTTGCTGGGGAAGGTGAAATTGAATCCCTGGGTGAACTGCCAGCCGCTCAGGTTCACGTTCGTGGCGGCCGCGTTGTAGAGTTCCACGTATTCCTCGCGTGCATCCTGCGACGAGGGATGGAACATGATTTCGTTGATGACGATCTGCGCGGGCGCGACCAGGGCGGCACAGAAAAGAACGGCGACCCCGCACCAGCGCATCCAGCGGCGATGGGAAAGATGATTCAAGTCCGGGCCAGCGGTGTGTAGTACGGTCATTTGAGTCTGGGTTTTAATGCGGAAAAGTCGCTCATCGTTCG
>JANNGC010000340.1:0-3152 GCA_031380445.1 Pedosphaera sp. | reverse complement strand
CACTTTCAGCGTCGGCTTGCGCTCTTGCAGTTGCCGCGCCAGTTCGCGTCCCGTCATGCCGCCGGGCAGCACCATGTCCGTGAGCAGCAGATCGATCTCGTGCGCGTGCTCTTCCCAGACGCTGAACGCCGCCTCGATGCGTTCGGCCTCGAGCACGCGGTAGCCCGCGTCGGCCAGGATCATGTGCGCCAGTTCGCGCAGAATCGGCTCGTCCTCGACCAGCAAAATGGTTTCGCCCGCACCGCCGCGCGGTGCGACCGGCGTGGCGTTGTCGGTGAACTTCGGTTCCACAGTTTGCATAGAGGCGGGAAATAACATGGTGAAGGTGGTGCCGCGGCCCATCTCGCTCGTCACGTCCACGTAGCCGTCATGCTGTTTGACGATGCCGAATACGGTCGCGAGTCCCAGCCCGGTGCCTTTGCCCACATCCTTGGTCGTGAAGAACGGCTCGAAGACCCGCGCCATCACGTCCGGCGGAATGCCCGTGCCGCTGTCGCTCACGCGCAGCCGCACCCAGCGGGCCACGCCGTGCTCGTCCTCGCTCTCCACCGCGTCGGTGGCAATCGTCAGTTGCCCGCCCTGCGGCATCGCATCGCGCGCATTGACCACGAGGTTCAACATGACTTGCTCAATCATTGAGGCGTCAGCCTCGATGGCCGGCGCATCCGGCGCGTGTTCGGCAACAAGCGAAATGTTCTCGCCGATCAACCGCTCCAGCATCCGGCTCATGTTCGTCACCGTGTCGCCAAGCGAGATGACGCTGCGCTGCAAGACCTGACGGCGGCTGAAAGTAAGCAACTGCTTTGTCAGGCTGGCCGCGCGTTCCGTCGTCGTGAAAAGCTGGTCGAGCATCACGCCCTGCTCCTGTGACGCGCTTAGGCCGAGCCGCCGCACCAGGCCCTGCATGATGGTGAGAATGTTGTTAAAGTCATGCGCCACGCCCGCCGCGAGCTGGCCGAGTGCCTCCATCTTTTGCGACTGGCGCAACTGCGCTTCGAGGCTCAGGCGCTCGGTCACATCCTCGCCGTACGCATGGACGCGCAGGACGCCGGACACCGGGAAAAACGACCACGAAAGCGTGCGCCCGGACACGGCCACCTTTTCGTTCAGCACGTTCAATCCCTTTTCGAGACAGTGCCGCACGAGGTCGGCGATGTTGGGCGGCAGCAGTTCGCCGGGCAGCGTCTTGTGCAGTCCGCCGGTCACGATGCGCGCGGCGTCGTTGCAATAAATCACCCCGCCTAGCGCATCCAGTTCCACGACCGGATTGGGATTGTGCTCGACGAAGGCCGCGAGATGTTCGCGCGCCGTCTCGTTCTGCCGCCGCGCGTGCGCCGAGCTGATGACGTTGGCGACGGATTGCAGGAAGTGAAAATCATCCTCGACGAAGGTGCGCGCGCGCTTGCTCTGCGCCTCCAGAATGCCCCACGGCCGCGTTGCGCCGGGAATGACCACGCTGATGCCGCTGACCACGCCGTGGGTGCGGACAATCTCCGGCACGCGAAACGCCGTGATGGCGCGCACGTCGCGCACGATCACCGGCTCGGCAGACTGGAGGACATACGCGGCCATGGAATCCGGCTCCGCCCAGATGGTGGTGCCGACCGCGCCGTGGTCCCAGCCGTGCGCGGCCACGAGGCGCAGCGTGACGAGATCGTCGTCGAGTTCGTAGATGCTGGAGAAATCGAGCGACAAAGTTTGCGCGACAAAGATGGCCGCCTGTTCGATGAGCGTGGACAAATCCACGCCGGTCAGCGCGGCCTGTCCGAGCGCGGCCACGGCCGCCTGCTGATGCGCGCGGTCGAGCAGGGACATTTGAAAGGAGACGAGCGGCCCCGCGACGGCGGGACTCTGGGCAGGCGCCGACAGATGGCGGCGCAACGGCTCGATGACAGACAGCATGACGCTGTTACTCCAGCGGCTGTCCCGCGAGTGGACTGAAGGGTCGGAAAAAGGACGGAGCGCGGACCGCCGAGTCCGCGCGATCCTTTTTCGTTCCAAAGTGTTCTTGCTGGCCGGGGCGTTCTCCCTCACCCCGGCCCTCTCCCGCTGGGAGAGTGAGAACGGCATTCAGTCTTCAACCAATCGAGCGCGTTCGTCATCACCCGACGCGGGCTGACTTTCTCCCTCTCCTTTGGGGAGAGGGCCGGGGTGAGGGGAAGGGCGCGTTCACTTTCCAGGGAGCAACGCCTGCACCGCTGCGCAAAACAGCAATCAGATTCGCCGGCTGACGAGGATCGCGCGGACTCGGCGATCCGCGCTCCGGGAATTGAGATTTGGATTTCACCGCGCGTCCCGTGTTTAATCCCGCCGTGTTTGAACTGCTCAAGACGGATTCCCACTCGAAGGCCCGGCTCGGACGTCTCACGACCACGCGCGGCGTGATCGAGACGCCCGTCTTCATGCCCGTGGGCACGCAGGCCAGCGTGAAGGCCCTCGACTCTCGCGAACTCATCGAGATGGGCACGCAGATCATTCTCGGCAACACCTATCATCTCTCGATTCGGCCGGGCATGGAGATCATGGCGGCGGCGGGCGGGCTGCATAAGTTCATGAACTGGACCAAGCCCATCCTCACGGACAGCGGCGGGTTCCAAGTCTTCAGCCTCGCCAAGATTCGGAAGATCAAACCCCACGGCGTCGAGTTCCGCTCGCACCTCGATGGCTCGCTGCTCTTCCTCGGACCGAAGGAATCCATGGCCATTCAGCGCACCATCGGCTCGGACATCGCGATGGTCTTCGACGAATGCCCGGCGCACGGCGCGACGGCGGCGGAGATGCGCGGGGCGGTCGAGCGCACGATTCGTTGGGCGAAGGAATGCCGCGTGCAGCCGCGCGCGGAAGGCCAGTTCGTCTTCGGCATCGTGCAAGGGGCGAATGACCCGAAGCTCCGCGAGCATTGCGCGAAGGAACTGGTGGCGATGGATTACGACGGCTACGCCATCGGCGGCGTGAGCGTGGGCGAGCCGGAGCCGGAGATGATGCAGGCCGTGGAGATGACCGAGCCGCACCTCCCCACGCACAAGGCGCGTTACGCGATGGGCCTGGGCACGCCGGCGCAGCTCGTCGAGCTGGTCGCGCGCGGCGTGGATATGTTCGACTGCGTGTTGCCGACGCGAGTGGCGAGGGGCGGCACGGCGTTCACGCGCAAG
>JANNGC010000333.1:0-2039 GCA_031380445.1 Pedosphaera sp. | reverse complement strand
ACAGCTCCGGGAAACCGGCGGACCGGACATCGTGACCTTGGAGAAATTATGATCTGGCAACGCCATCACCTCCTCGACATCGAGTCGCTCTCCCCGGCGGAAATTACGACCGTGCTCGACACCGCTCGCGCCTTCAAGGCCGTCGGTGAACGCGCCATCAAGAAAATCCCGGCCCTGCGCGGCAAGACGGTCATCAATCTCTTCATCGAGCCATCCACCCGCACCCGCATCAGCTTCGAACTGGCCGCCATGCGCCTGAGCGCGGACGTCATCAACTTCACCGCCGAAGCCTCCTCGCTGAAGAAAGGCGAGACGCTCAAGGACACCGCGCGCAACCTCGAGGCGCTCAACGCCGACATCATCGTCATGCGCCACAGCGCCAGCGGAGCGCCGCATTTCCTCTCCCGCGTGGTCAATTCCCACATCGTCAACGCCGGCGACGGTGCGCATGAGCACCCCACGCAGGCGCTGCTCGACACTTTCACCATCCGCGAGAAGAAGGGGAAAATTGCCGGCCTGAACGTCACCATCCTCGGCGACATCCTCTACAGCCGCGTGGCGCGTTCGAATATCTGGGCGCTGACCAAACTCGGCGCGAAGGTCACGCTCTGCGGTCCGAGCACGCTCGTGCCCAAGGTGTTTGAGCGCATGGGCTGCCGCGTGACTTACAATGTGGACGAAGCCATCGAGTCCGCCGACGTCATCAACCTCCTGCGCATCCAGCACGAGCGGCAGCGCCAGTCGATGTTCCCCAGCATTGGCGAATACACGAACCTCTTCGGCCTGAGCAGCGCCCGCTTCGCCCGCACCCGGCCCGACGTGCTCATCATGCACCCCGGCCCCATCAATCGCGGCGTGGAAATCAACAGCGACGTGGCCGACTGCGCGCGCTCCGTGATTCTTGAGCAGGTGACCAACGGCCTGGCCGTCCGCATGGCCGTGCTTTTCCTCATCAGCGGCGGCAAGGGGCCGCAGGAGTTGGGCGCGTAAGCGCATGAGCACGCTCGCCGACTACTACGCCCAGCGCGCCCCCGAGTACGAACGCATTTACCAGAAGCCTGAACGGCAGGCTGACCTTTCCGTGTTGCGGAAATTTGTGGCCGAAAGTTTTGCTGGTCGAAGCGTTCTCGAGATTGCCTGTGGCACTGGTTGGTGGACGGAAATCCTCGCGACCACCGCAAGCTCCGTCGTCGCCACGGACTGCAACGAGGAAGTGCTGACGGTGGCCCGCTCGAAGGGACTCAGCGCCAATGTTTCGTTCCAGCGCTGTGACGCCTTTGACCTCCGTTCCATCGACGGCGAGTTCGACGCCGGCCTCGCGGCGTTCTGGTGGTCACATCTTACGAGCGCCGAGCTTCGGCGTTTTCTCAACGGTTTTCACCAAAAGCTCCAACCCGGCAGCACCGTCGTCTTCCTCGACAATGTTTTTGTGGAAGGCAGCAGCACGCCCATCTCGCGCCGCGATGCCGAAGGCAACACCTACCAACTCCGACGCCTGGACGATGGCTCGGCCACGGAAGTGCTGAAGAATTTTCCGACCGACGAAGAACTGCGCGCCGCGTTGTCCGGGTGGTCCGGCGAACTCACCGTCAAGCGGCTGACCTACTTCTGGGCCGCCTTCTTCACCCTCTCATAGCGGGCGGAGAAATTTGCCGTGAGCCGCTCCCGCGCCACGGCGAGATACTCCTCATCGATCTCCATCCCGATAAACTTCTTCACCCCGCAGGCGCGCGCCGCCACCGCAGCCGTGCCGATGCCGAGAAACGGATCGAGCACGGTCAGTTCGGGATTGTGCCCGTGGATCTTGATGCACCGCTCCGCAAGTTGCACCGGGAAGGTCGCGGGATGCGGGCGCTGCTTGTCGCGGCTCTTGATCGTCTCGTAGGGCACGAACCAGTTGTTGCCCCGGCACCGTTTGTCACGCCCCTCCGTGTGGCCCCAGCGCGCGATGTTGCTCTTGTCCGCGTAAGTCACGCCCACCGCCAGCCGCTCCAGCGGCACGTCGCCCGTCTTCGTCAGGTGGAACACATACTCATGGC
>JANNGC010000302.1:0-8655 GCA_031380445.1 Pedosphaera sp. | reverse complement strand
CAGAAACACCAGCCCAAAGGGCCGGTGGACGAGCGACAGCCGGGACAACTGCCCCACTAAAACAGACGCTTAGAAAAGACGATTATGAACGATGGAACGACTCACTTTTTGTCCCGCCTGGAAACGGGCTTCCGCATGGATGCCGCGCGCCTCGCAGAACTGGAGCAGGATTTGGCGGCAGCGTTACAGCGCGCCCGGCATTTCGGCACGGCGCAGGACGGTGATTGGAACACGGGCTGGCAGCAGCAGTGGGACAACGTGGAGGAACTGTTGCGCCGCATCCGCTGGCTGGTGGATGAGATGGAAAGCTCCATCGAAAGCAGTGACGCCGACCGGCTCAAAGGATCGCTTGAATCCTGGACCACCATCCAGGCCGAGGACACCAAACTGGTGGCCGCGCTGGCCGCGATGCGCGCCCACGCCATCGGCTTGAACGCGGACGTGCGCGACGATTGGAACCGGCTGGCCCGCACGCTGGACTCGCATGTGGAAACCATCCGTTCCTGCGCACAGGCGTTGCGCATCAAGATCGAGTTGCTGAAGAAGCACTCGAAGGCCGAAGTGGATCAGCTGGTTTTGGAAATTCTCGCCCGGCTCCCGGATCACACGCGGACGGACGGCATGAGCGCCGAGATTTACGCGCAAGAATACGCCACCGCCGTCAAGGAACTGGACCAGGAGCATCACAAGTTTCTGGGCTTCGTGGATGCGGTGAAAGCGTTGCTGCTCTGGGTCGAATCGCCCGAGGAACGGACGGACAAAAATCTGTCGCCGCAGACGGCGCCGGCCCTGCCCGTTCCGATTTCATGAAACAAAACAAATATCCCCAGGCTTCGAAACCGGCGGACGTCGCCCGGCCCAGCGAGGCGGAGTTGATCGCGGAACGCAACCTCACGCGCGTCCACGGATTACCGAATCACACCTGACCTCAAACTTTCTCCCGCAACCAACATGAAGAATCCATTTATGAACACCACGCCCATCAAAGCCCGAGACCTCACTAAGCAAGCTCCGCACAGTCCGCGTGACCGGATCGCCGGTTTCGCCATTGCGCGCCGGACCATTGATAAATGCCGCGCCAGCATGGCGGGAACGCTGGGCGAGTTTCACTACGACTGTCCGCTCGACAACCAGCTCTTCAGTTTCAAGGGCATCACCGGCGATCAATTCAAGGCGACGGTGCAAGCCGCGAAAAGCGATGAAGACATCGGCGTGTGGCTTCAGGCCAACGGCACGGCGAAAACGCCGGCGGAAATCAAAGCGTGGTCCGAGGAGATGGATGCCGGGAGCATGATGAAGAACCCGGAGAAGCGCGCCTACTTCATCGCGCAATGTTCCAAGCTCGGACTGAATCCTGAGACGAACACCACCTTCGACTGGCTCGACGCGGACGACCGCGAATCCTTCCGCCATGCGTCCGCGTAATCCTGAAAATTGAAATTTATGAAACCCGCCGCTGCCAAATTCTCCAAGCCGTCCAAGACTCCGGTGTACTCCAAGACACCGCACACGTTGCGCGCCAAAGCCGAAGCCGCCGCGCCGAATGCGAGGCCGGAAAAGCGGGAGAAGATTTTCTCCAAGTCCCGTGACCTCCGCGAAGACCGGGGCGCGCGCCAGATGAAGACGAAGAACAAATCACAAACCCTGGCTCCCGGGCACTGAGGCTCAACGCATGAAAACCAACCCCTTGAAGCAGGGCATCCTGACGGAGCATTCCACCGGCCTCGGCACGGTGACGCGCACGATGGTGCGGGAGCGCGCGGTGGAACTGGCGGTTATCGCCGGACGCACCGCGCAGGACGTTTCCAAATCTGATTGGGAACAGGCCAAGCGGGAACTGACCGGCGATACGGACGCCGACGACAAGGACGCGCTGCTCGAAGCTGTGCCTGAATCCGAACGCTGGGAAGTGGTGCCCGGCTCCACCGGGGGCAAGGTGCCCGCCGCCGCCAGCGAGGACGAGGACGACGAAGGCCGCAGCGACAACGCCCGACTCGTCGAGGAAGGTCTCGCCGGAGCGGAGCATGCGCAGCGGCTCCAAGCCACGCGGGCAGCTGCGGCCAAAGATCAGTGACGGCAAAAATAAGTGTCGAACGGATCGGGCGGAAGCGGGTTCCGTCTGCCCAAAATTTTGACTGCGCATCCAGTGCCGCAGCCCCTTGGCCGGGCGAGGTCGGGCGCGGCCTGAATGCCAAGGCCCGATGGTTGACAAAATTTGGTTGGTGACGGCGGCAACATCGCGCCACGTTGCCTCAGGCTCCAAACACACAGCGGAAAAAAGCGTTATGAAAACAAAGAACTCGAAAACTTCAGGCCCGGCCCAGCGCAAAACCAACGCCCCAGCCGCGCCGCCCATCCTGCAAAAAATTCTCGTCACGACGGACTTCTCCGCCCAGTCCCTGCCGGCGGTGCGCTACGCGCTGGCGCTGGGCGGGAAAACCGGCGCGGCGGTGACGTTGTTGCATGTGGTCGAGACGGCCTCATCCATGTCCGGCCTGGAGGCGGTGCTGCTGGCCCGCACGGATGCCGAAGTCGCCGAGTTGGCGCGCACCAAACTAGAAGCGTTCGCGCAGCGGGAAGCGAAGGGCGCCGGGAAGATCACCACCGTCGTGCGGACGGGAAAACCGTTCCACGAAATCTCCCTCGTCGCCGGCGAACGCGCGGCAGACCTGATTGTCATCGCCACGCACGGCCACACCGGGTTGAAGCGCGTGTGGCTGGGCAGCACCGCCGAGCGGGTCGTGCGCCACGCGCCGTGTCCGGTGCTCACGGTGCCCACGCGGGACTTGCCCAAACGGCCCGGCCCGGCGTCGGCGTTCCGGCTGAAGAAGATTCTGGTCCCGATTGATTTTTCAAACCTCTCGCAGGACGCATTGCCGTACGCCGCGCTGCTGGCGAAGAAGTTCGGGGCCGAAGTCATCTTGCTCCACGTCGTGCAGTTGTTTCCCATGGACCGTTTGTTGGGCGGGGAACTGATCAGCCAGACCATCGTGCCGGCGATCCAGCAGGCCGAAATTGATTTGGCGCGCATGGCGGCGGACCTGAGCGCAGCCACGGGCGGGAAAGTTTCCGGCGTCGCCCGCGAAGGCACGCCGCATGAGGCGATCTGCCAGACGGCCAAATCGCTGAAGGCCGACCTCGTGGTGCTCACGACGCACGGATACTCGGGGCTGAAACACGTCTGGCTGGGCAGCACGGCCGAGCGCGTCGTGCGCCACGCGTCGTGTCCCGTGCTGGCCGTGCGCGAGTTGATCCGGAAAACAGTTGGATGACGAACCAGCCACAGAACGTGACGCCGCCAAAGCTGATTGAACAGTCACCAGCCGGCCGGCCTTGGTCTTCATCGTCACTCTCGTTCTGCGGCGGTGGCCCAGTGTGGCGAAAACTTCGGCGGCGATCTGAACCATGAAAACCATGAAGGCCACCGTGTTTCACGGCGCGAACGACCTTCGTGTCGAGGAACTCAATCGGCCCCATGCTGGAATTGGCGAGGCGGTGATTCGTGTGACGTTGACCACGATTTGCGGCACCGATCTCCACATCGTGCGCGGGGAATATCTGGTGAAGCCGGGCTTGATCATCGGCCACGAGCCGGTGGGCGTCACCGGTTACGAGATCGGCGACCGCGTGCTCGTCGGTGCCGTTACTCCGTGCGGCCAATGCCGCGCGTGCCTGTCCGGACACCTCTCGCAATGCGGCCGGTTCGATCCTACGCCGCTCATCACCCACCGGTTCTCGCCGGAGGAAATTCCCCAAGCCTGCCAGCTCTTTGGTGAACGCTCCGATGGCGTCATGAAGGTGGCGATCAAGCCGTAGGCGATGAAAATCAAAGTCCTGTCATGGGCAAAATCCGGTTGGCCTCCGTGCCACAGCACAGAGAAAGAATGAAAAGGCGCAGGACAATCCGGTGAGGCAATCGGCCTGTGAATGAAGAACGCGAAAAAAACAGTAATGCCGGGCGCAACGCCGCCGAGACAGCCGCACGAGGCCAACGACACAGCACAGCACTGCGAATCTTTTTTATGACCACCATCACTCCACGCCAGCTCCACGACCGCATTCAGCAGGGCGAAAAACTCCACCTGCTGGATGTCCGCACGCCGGCGGAACATGCGGAAATCCACGTTCCCGGTGTGCATCTCGCGCCGCTGGATCGGCTTGACGCGACGCAGCTCGCCAGCGCAAACGGCTTCGCCAAAGACCAGCCGCTCTACATCCTTTGCCGCTCGGGCAATCGCGCGAGGCAGGCGGCGGAGAAACTCGAAAAGTGTGGCTACGAACAATGCCACGTCGTCGAGGGCGGCACGATGGCCTGGGCCGAGGCCGGACTGCCGGTCACTCGCGGCACGAGCAAGGTCATCTCGCTCGAACGCCAGGTGCGCATCGCTGCCGGCGGGTTGGTGCTGACCGGCGTATTGCTCGCGCAGTTCGTCCATCCCGCCTTCATCTGGCTCTCCGGCTTCGTCGGTGCGGGGCTGATGTTCGCGGGGATCACGGACACGTGCGCCATGGGGATGCTCATTGCGAAGCTGCCGTGGAACCGGCGCGGCGTCGTCACTTGCAAGGCGTGAAGGTCCGTGCGTGGAACTGCATCTCGACTGCTGTGAATTCAACTCCTCCAACCAACGCAGAACGCGGCACCGGCTGGGTGGTCGTCCAATTCGCGTTGATGTTCGCCCTTCTCGCGGCGGGGCCGCTCTGGCCCGCGCAGTGGCTGGCTGGGTGGACGTGGGCGATAGGCGGAGCGCTGCTGCTGCTTGGTGCGTGGGCCGGGCTGCGTGGCAGCCGCGACCTCGGCGGGCAGCGAACTCCGTTTCCGCAGCCCCAGGCCGACGGCCAGCTCATCACCACCGGCATTTACGCGCGGGTCCGGCATCCGCTTTACCTCAGCGTGATCGCGCTGGGGTTTGCCTGGGCCTTGCTTTGGCGGAGCGGCCCGGCGCTCGCGGTCGCCGCGTTGCAAGTTCCATTCTTCGACCTCAAGGCACGCCGCGAGGAACGCTGGTTGCGCCAGCGCTTCGCCGCCTACGACGACTACTCGCGTCGCGTGAAACGATTCATCCCCGGCTTTTACTGAATTCCATCCTCTCCAAATGAAAAGCATGAGCAACAAACGCCTGATCATCGTCGGCGGCGTCGCGGGCGGGGCCAGCGCGGCCGCACGCGCGCGACGGCTGTGCGAGGACTGCGAGATCATCATCTTCGAGCGCGGCGCGCATGTGTCGTTCGCCAACTGCGGACTGCCGTATTTTGTCGGGGGTGAAATCGCCGAGCAAGACAGCCTGCTGGTGCAAACGCCCGCGAGCCTCAAGGCGCGCTTCAATCTGGATGTGCGGATCAAGACCGAGGTCATCCGAATTAATTGCGCCGCCCGGCGCATCCGGGTGCGGGAGCTGGAAACCGGCCGCGAATACGAGGAAGCCTACGACGCACTGATTCTTTCCACCGGCGCGTCGCCACTGAAGCCGCCCATTCCCGGCATCGAGTGCCCGAACCATTTCGTGGTGCGAAGCATCCCCGACGTGGAACGCATCATGGCGTGGTCGAAAGATTGTCAGCGTTGTCGCGCCGTCGTGGTGGGTGGCGGTTACATCGGACTCGAAATGGCCGAGCAACTGCGGCATCGCGGGTTCGACGTGACGGTGGCGCAAGGACCGCCCCAAGTGATGACACCCTTCGATCCCGAAATGGCGGCGTGGCTGCACGCGGAGTTGCGGGCCAATGGCGTGGCCCTGCATCTGAACGATCCCGTGGTCGCGTTCGAGCCGCCCTCCGAGCAGGAACCGGCCCGCGCTTCCATCGTGGTTTTGAAAAGCGGCCAACGATTGCCCGCTGACTCGGTCATTCTCGGGCTGGGTGTAAA
Organism: Pedosphaera sp.; assembly: GCA_031380445.1. Classification (GTDB taxonomy): domain Bacteria; phylum Verrucomicrobiota; class Verrucomicrobiia; order Limisphaerales; family SIBH01; genus JANNGC01. The sequence continues at coordinate 2,792 of JANNGC010000302.1, read as the reverse complement.
ACCTGAAGTGGGCCTGGCCACCGAAGCCGGCTTGGAGATCGGAAAACTCGGCGGCATCCGGGTCAATGAACATCTCCTGACCAGCAACCCGCACATCTGGGCCGTGGGCGATGCCATCGAAGTGCGAGATGGAGTCACGGGTCAATGGGCGCTCATTGCGCTGGCTGGCCCGGCGAACCGTCAGGGGCGCATCGCCGCCGACAATATCCTCGGGCGCCCATCTCGATACGAACACACTTGGGGCACAGCCATCGTGCGGTTGTTCAAGCTCACCGCTGGTTGCACGGGCGCAAACGAGAAATCTCTCCGGCGCGCGGCCATTCCATTTCAGGCGATCCATCTTCACCCCGGCTCACACGCGGGCTACTACCCCGGCGCCGAACCCATCGCGCTGAAAATCCTCTTTGCGCCCGACACCGGAAAACTGCTCGGCGCGCAAGCCATCGGCCATGACGGCGTGGACAAACGCATTGACGTGCTGGCCACCGCGCTCAAGGCCGGGATGACCGTTCACGATCTGGCCGAACTGGAGCTCGCCTACGCGCCGCCCTACGGATCGGCGAAAGACCCTGTTAACCTTGCGGGCATGGCTGCGCAGAACGTGCTCGCCGGTGACGTGGCGCTCGCGCAATGGAATGAAGTTGCTGCGCTCGATCCCAGCACGACGCTGCTGCTCGATGTCCGCCGTCCCGATGAACGCGAGCGAGGGTTCATTCCCGGTTCGATAAACATTCCGCTGGATGAGTTGCGCCAGCGCCTGAACGAGTTGCCGCGTGATCGCGAAATCATCGCCTATTGCCAGAGCGGCCAGCGCTCCTACAACGCCGCGCGCATCCTGAGCCAACACGGCTTCCGCGTGCGCAACTTGACGGGAGCGTATCGGACATGGCGCGCGACCCAACCCCAATGAGGTGATCGGCGACCACCCTTCAAAATCAAAGTATCCCAACATGAACTCCACCTTGGAACATCCACCCGCCCGCAGCCCGAAGAAGGCGGCGGATCCAAGGCTCGTTCCAGAGCCGCCCCCCAGTCAGCCTTGGTATTCACCGTCCAGTCTCTGGCATCGCAAGTCCACGATCATCGCGGCGTTCGCCGTCGTGGCCATCCTGCTGCATCTGGTGCTGCGCTTCGGCTTTCAGATGGCTCCAGGTGCGCACCGGATTCCCTTGCTGGTCACGCTCGTTCTCGGCGGATTGCCGCTGCTTTACGATTTGCTGCGGAAGCTCCTGAAGCGGGAGTTTGGCTCCGACTTGCTGGGCGGCATCTCGATCATCACCTCGGTTCTGCTCGGCGAATACCTCGCTGGTTCCATCATCGTCCTGATGCTCGCGGGCGGTGAAGCGTTGGAAAGCTATGCGTTGCGCAGCGCCTCTTCCGTGCTCGCCGCGCTGGCCAAACGAATGCCTTCCATCGCCCATCGAAAACGCGAGGCGGAGATCGTGGATGTGGCGCTCGCGGAAGTTGCCGTGGGCGACACGCTGGTGATTTATCCGCACGACATCTGCCCGGTGGACGGCGTCGTAATCGAAGGTCACGGCACGATGGATGAATCCTATCTCACGGGCGAGCCGTTCCAGATCACCAAGACCTCCGGCTCGACGGTGATCTCGGGCGCGATCAACGGCGAGTCGGTGCTGACCATCCGCACGACTCAACTCGCCGCTGATTCGCGCTACTCCAAAATCATGGAAGTGATGCGTGAGTCGGAGTCGAAGCGACCGAGTTTGCGACGGCTCGGGGATCGCCTCGGCGCAATTTACACGCCGGTGGCCCTGGTCGTCGCCACTCTCGCCTGGGCCATCAGCGGCGAGGCGATTCGCTTTCTCGCGGTGCTGGTCATCGCCACGCCTTGCCCACTGCTGCTCGCCATTCCCATTGCCATCATTGGGTCGATCTCCCTTTGCGCCCGCCGGGCGATCATTGTGAAGAGTCCCGTCGTGCTCGAACAGATTGCCGAGTGCCGGGTCGCGATCTTCGACAAGACCGGGACGCTCACGTATGGCGAGCCGACGTTGACGGAGCAACTCGTCACCACCGGCTTCGAGCAGCAGGAAGTGTTGACGCTCGTGGCGAGTCTGGAGCGTTACTCGAAGCATCCGCTGGCGCGCGCCATTCTCGCCGCGGCCAAGGAAGCCGGCATTCAGCTCCCGGAGGCCACCGCAGTGGGCGAGCAGCCGGGCCAGGGATTGCGCGGCACCGTCTCCGGCCGCTCCGTGATGATCACGAGCCGCAACAAATTGCTCGCCCAGAACATCGCCGGCTCCGATCAGCTTCCGCCGCTCGCCGGTGGACTCGAATGCGTGGTGGTGATTGACCAGCGCTACGCGGCGGCCTTGCGTTTCCGCGATGCGCCCCGTGCGGAGAGTCGCTCCTTCGTGAAGCATCTGGGTCCGAAGCACCAATTCGCGCGCGTGATGATTGTGTCCGGAGATCGTGAGTCAGAAGTTCATTACCTCGCGGAACAAGTGGGCATCACCGAGATCCACGCGCAACAAAGTCCCGAACAGAAGCTCGCGCTCGTTCGCGCTGAAACGGCAAAAGCAAAAACCCTCTACGTCGGGGACGGCATCAACGACGCGCCCGCGATGATGGCGGCCACCGTCGGCATGGCCATCGGACAGAACAGCGACGTGACGGCGGAAGCGGCTGGCGTCGTGATCATGGATAACTCGCTCAAGAAGGTGGACGAGTTCATGCACATCAGCCGCCGGATGCGCATCATCGCGCTCCAGAGCGCGGTGGGCGGCATGGCGCTCAGCGTCATCGGCATGGTCTTCGCCGCGACTGGC
>JANNGC010000294.1:0-19403 GCA_031380445.1 Pedosphaera sp. | reverse complement strand
CGCCTCGTGAGTCGCGAAGCGTTTGGAGTGCGGTCGCTTCAGCGCCGCTTTTCCGTGCTCTCGATTCTTGCGGCTGTTTTCGCAGTCACCTTTTCAACTCACGCCGCTGAGAAACCCGTCAGCTACTACCGCGATCTTGTGCCGGTGCTGAAGCGCAGTTGCACGGGCTGTCATCACCCAGGCAAGTTGAAAGGGGAACTTGATCTCACCACGCACGCGGCGTTTGCCAAGGGCGGCAAGCACGGTGCGGGTTTCAAGCCGGGCAACATCAAGGACAGTCTGGTCATCGATGAAATCATCGGCGACGAGCCTTCGATGCCGAAGGAAGGCGACCCGCTCACGAAGGCCGAGGTTGCGCTTTTCACGCGCTGGATTCTGGAAGGCGCGACCGACGACACGCCCGCGAACGCCAACTCCTTCAAGCTCACCGAGCCGCCGGTTTATGTTCGCGCGCCGGTCGTCTCCGCGCTGGCGTTTTCGCCGGATGGCAAACAGCTCGCCGTCTCCGGCTATCACGAAGTGCTCATTCACGAAGTCGGCAGCACGAACATCGTCGCGCGATTGCTCGGTGAATCGCCGCGCATCGAGTCGATCGTCTATTCGCCGAATGGCAAACTGCTCGGCGTGTCCGGCGGTGCGCCCGCGCTCTTTGGCGAGATTCAACTTTGGGACACAGCGACCAACGGATTGGTTCGGTCGATCAAGGCGTCGATTGATTCGCTCTACGGACTTTCATTCTCGCCGGATTCGGAGCGTGTTGCGGTCGGAGGCGCGGACAAATCCGTGCGCGTGTTCTCCGTGAAGGATGGCAAGGAACTGATGAAGTTCGACAACCACAGTGACTGGGTTTTCAGCACCACGTTCCTCGTCGATGGCAAGCGCCTGCTCAGCGGCAGCCGCGACAAGGCGATGAAATTGATTGAGATTTCGAACGGCCAGTTCATCGACGACATCAACAAACTGCTCGAAGGCGCGCTCTGCTTCGCGCGCAGTCCGAAGGAAGACCTCGTGGTCTATGGCGGCGATCAGGGCGTGTCGCGCATCTACAAAATCTCCGAGAACCAGGGCCGCACCGCTGGAAACAACGACGTGAATCTCATCAAAGAATACGAGCGGCTCGGCGGCCCCGTGCAAGCCATCGCGTGGTCGCCGAACGGCACGAACATCGCCGTGGCCGGGGCCGCGCCGGAAGTGCGCGTCTATACGGCGGGCAAGGATGGCAAGCGTGTGGCCACGTTCAAAGGCCACGAAGGCGCGGTCTTCTCCCTCGCCTTCAGCCCTACGACGAACTGGCTTGCCGCCGGCGGCTTCGACGGCACGGTGCGGATTTATGATTACGCGGCGAAGAGCAATTCCTTGGTGCGCTCTTTCGTTCCCGTGCCGCTCAAAGGCCTGACGCAGACGGCGGCGAAGTGACCGCAGCAGAACGGAAGGACGGCGGATTAGCGGCTTTGAAATTTCCCAGGAATCAAACCTCGCACGGCGCGGATAATTTTATCCTCGCTGTTCGTCGCCAGCCGCGCGGGGCGGTCGTAATACCAGAGTGAATCTTCGGCCTCGTAGCCGCCTTCGGCCAGGATGCGGCGTGAGGGGATGTAGCAGGGCACGTCGTTGGCGTAGGCATTCACCCACAGGCGGCTGGCCTCGAACTCGCGCTTGAGGCGGAGCTGGTAATCAATGACGACTTCGCCCGCGAGAAAGACCATCGCGAGTTCATCGCCGAAGGTCCACGTCTGGGCGAGGTAGGGCAGGGTGGTGGGGAGCCGTTCGCCGCGATCCAGGCGGGTGAGATTTTTCTTCGCATGATAGCCGATGATGCCGGGCTTGGCTGCGCGTTCTTCCCATTGCGCGCGCGTCGGCAGCGGGTCGAAGTCGAGGGTGAAGCGTTTGATTTTTCCATCGGGCAACTGGGTGAGTCGTTGCAGGGGCAGGGTGAGCAACCGTTTCACTTCGGCGGCGATGGCGTCACCGTGGGCTTGCGCGTGTTCGAGTTTGCCGCGTGGGGAAGGATTGGCATCCGCACCGCAGCCGATGCTGATGAGCGCCAATGCGCCGGGATGATCTCGCTCAATGCCAGCCTGTGCGCAGCCCGACCAGTCGCCGTGAATCTGGTTCCACTCGCCGCCCAATGTCGTGCAGTGGCAGGCGTAGTTCGCGAGGACGGCGCGGAGTTGATCGCGGGTGTCGTGAACGAGCAGCACGGCCAGCGCGTGATCCACCGGAGCATCGGTGTTCTCGCCGAACTGCGCGCGCCCGTCGCGAATCACGCGGCGGTTCTTCGCGAAGGTCACGGTGCCTTGCGCCCGTGAAAGTTTCGCGGGCGCACGATTGCTCAACGCCGCCAGCGCGACCGCTTCCAGTTTGTCGGTGAGTTCCCGCGTGTAGCGATCAATGGCGGCCTGTTGCTCCGGGATGATGTCCGAGGAAAAAATATTCGGCGCCGCGCCACTGATCATGGGGGCCGCGTGGGTGTGCGAGGAACAGAGCGCGATTTGCGCGCGATCAATCTTCGCGCGCTTCTTCAGCCGTGCCGCCACTTCGTCCGTGACCGCGCCGGGGACGGCGAGATTGTCCACGGTGAAGAGAATGGACGCGCCCTGGCGGTCGGTGCCGAGCGCGAGTGCCTTGGCGAAGAGATGCTGCGCGACACCTTCGTTGTTCGTGCGGCGATTGCCGTAGCCGTGCAGCCGCACTGGATAGTCCGGCGTGATGTCCACACGCGCCACGCCGATGGAGAGCAGCGGCGGTTCGGCGGCGAGGCGTGGCACGGCCGTGAGGCACACGAGAAAGACAAACAGTTTGGCCGCGTTCATGGTGATGCCTGCCAGCATTGACATCGCACACACGGCGTCAAGACCGCACCTTGGCACTCGCGCCATGATAGCAGCGCGGGATTTATGCCGCTGCAATGTGGCCAACACTTTGGTGTTCGAGGCCCGAGGCGCGGACGAACGGTGAAGCGGCGTGAACGCCGCGCTCCAGCGTCTTAGTTTGGCAGGCAGCGGGACGACGAGACCGGAAAGTCTCGCTACCTGCCGACAAGAATGTCGGCGTTACGCACGGCATGGCGCAGGCGTCAATTCCCTGCTTTTCAAAAGTTGAATTCACCCAACTCGCCCTCCACACTCCGCGCCCCGATGAAAGCCATTGCTGTCAACGCCAAGAAACGCGACGTGGGTCTGATTGATCATCCCGCGCCGGAAATTTCCCTGCCCACGGAGGTCAAATTCAAAACCATCGAGGTCGGCATCTGCGGCACCGACCGCGAGATTTGCCGCTTCGACTACGGCAATCCGCCGACCGGCTCCGAGCATCTCGTGCTCGGCCACGAGGCGCTCGGCTTTGTGACCGAGGTGGGCGCGGAAGTGCATCGCATTTCGCCGGGTGATCTGGTGGTGCCGATGGTGCGCCGCCCGTGCAATCACGACTCGTGCGTCTCCTGCCGCAATGATCGCTCCGACTTCTGCACCACGGGTGATTTCGTCGAGCGCGGCATCAAGGAGTATCACGGCTTCATGACCGAATACGTCGTGGACCAGGAAAAATATCTGTGCGTCGTCCCGCCCGCGTTGCGCGAAGTCGCAGTGATGATTGAGCCGCTGACCGTCGCGGAAAAATCGCTGATTCAAATCTGGCACATCCAGAAGCGGCTGCATTGGGAGTGCCCGATTGTGAAGGGACTCGCGCCCGGTCATTGCCACAAGGCCGTGGTGCTCGGCGCGGGGCCGATTGGCATCCTCGGCGCGATGGCCTTCAAGGTCGCGGGCTTCGACACCTACGTTTATTCGCGCTCGAAAGCGCCGAACCCGAAGTCGGAACTCGTGGAGAGTTTCGGCGTGAAATACATTTCCTCCGAGACCACGTCGCCTGAAGAGCTGGCTGCGATGCTCGGCAACATCGACGTCGTTTATGAAGCGGTCGGCGGCGCGAAAATTGGCTTCGACGTGCTCAAGGTGCTCGGCCTGAATGGCATCTACGTGTTCACCGGCATCCCCGGTCACCCGCTGCCCGAGATCAGCATCGACGGCGAATTCATCATGCGGAACATGGTGCTGAAGAACCAGGTGCTGCTCGGCTCGGTGAACGCGGGCCGCGACGCCTTCGAGAACGCCATCCACGACCTCGGCATCTTCATGGAACGCTGGCCCGACGCCGTGCGCGCGATTCTCACCGGCCGCTACGAGCTGACGAAGGCGAAGGAGCTGCTCATCGGCAAGGCCACGGGGATCAAGAATGTGCTGAAGTTCGACGCCTGATTTTTCGGCGGGATTTGCCCCGCAACAGCATGGCGGCGGCAGCGCCAAGACCCAGCAAGGCCCAGGTGCTGGGTTCAGGCACGGGCGAGCCGTGGAAATCCAGGGAACAGTCCAAATTCTTAAAGTTGTCTTCCCGCAGATTCAGGGCAGCTACAGATGGGGGAAATTCCCCCGGCCTTTGTCACAGCGTCCCCGCCTCGATCTGATCCAGATAAATAAACTCCGGCGCTTTGACGCCGGCCTCCGCCCGGAGGCGGACGAGCTTGGGCGACTCGAAGAATCGCCGGGCAGCTTCAATCGAAATCCACGCGGAGAAGTGGACGATACGGTTTGGGTCGCTCTGATATTTCAGAACCTGAAACGAGCGCTCGCCCGCCTCTTTCCGAATCGCCGCCGCCCCGTCAAAAACTTTTTTCCAGGCCGGGTAGTCGGCGACTTCGTGGATGATGAGAACGTATTGCATCAGCGCCTTAGTTTGCGAGGTGATAGACGCACGGCGTCCTTGATGGCCCACTTGGTTTTCTCCAGCGCGGCGAGCGCAGTCGGTTCGTCCCACCCCGTCAGCGTGCGGACGATGCGGATGGCGCGGGCGCGGAGCTTCACGTTGCTCGCCTTCACGTCCACCATCAGGTTGCTCAGGACTTTGCCGGTCTGCACCATCGCCAGCGTGGTGATGATGTTCAGGATCAATTTGGTGGCCGTGCCGGACTTCAACCGCGTGGAGCCGGTGAGAATTTCCGGGCCGGTGTTGGGCGCGATGAAAATGTCCGGGCGGTGGGCGCGCGGGATTTTCAGATTTGGATTCAGCGTGATCAATCCCGTGGTCGCGCCGCGCGCCTTCGCCTCGTCGAGCGCGCCCCAGACGAACGGCGTGCGCCCGCTGGCCGCGATGCCGATCACGGTGTCACGCCGGTTCACGCCGCGGGCTTCCATCGCGCGCGCGCCCGCCGCCGGGTCGTCCTCCGCGCCTTCCACTGCGCGCCAGAGCGCGGTCTGTCCGCCCGCGATGATGCCCTGCACCAGATCGGGATCGGTGCGGAATGTCGGCGGACACTCGCTCGCGTCCAGCACGCCGAGCCGCCCGCTCGTGCCGGCGCCGATGTAGAGCAATCGCCCACCCGTCTTGAACGAACGCACGGCACTCCGCACAGCGCGTTCAACTTCTTTCGACTCTGGGAGAATGGCGGACGGAATTTTTTCATCCTCGCTCAACATGAGCAGGATGGCGCGGTTGAGCGGCAACTCGTCGAGCTTCATCGAGAGCGGGTGGCGCTGCTCGGTCGGGGAATCGAGGAGTCCAAAGTTCTTGGTCCAATGTGCGAGGTCGGGGGAACTTTGAACTTTGAACTTTGAACTTTGAACTTTGAACGGGGCCAACTGCTTCGCCAGCGCCACTGCGCCGAGCGCGGCCTCGTGTTTCAGTGCGACAACTTCTGCGTTCCGCCATCCGGCGCGGATGAATCCAGCAACTTGTTTTTGAAACGCGGGCTGGTTCAGCAGCACGCTGCCCGCGAGCACGAACTTCACGCGCGCGCCGCGCTTGGTCAGCCGCCCGGCGCAGATGAGCGCGTCTTTCGCGATGCTGTGCGCCGCACCGGCGAGGATGTCGCGGGCGATGCGGTCGCCGGTGGCGGCGGCGGCGGAGACTTCGCGGGCCAGAGCGGCGATGTCGGTCTTGCTGGCGTGCAGCGCCCACGGCGGGAGATCGTTCAACTCATTGAGCAGGAGAAAGTGGAGAATGCGGCGACCGAGCGGTGAGATGCGACCATCGCGGTCGAAGTAGAACAGCACGGCCTTCAAGGCGCGCAGGCCGATTTCGTAGGCACTGCCTTTGTCACCAACGAGGTGGCCCCAGCCGCCGACTTTCACGTTCTGCCCGCGCGCATTTTTTCCGAAGAAGCAGGAGCCGGTACCGCTCAAGGCCACGACGAGGGCGGACAATTTGTTTTCACCCACGCGCTCGTCCAGCTCGGCGGCAGCGAGGGCAGTGTCGAGATCGCCCCAAGCAGAGCAGGGGACGGCAGGCCAGATTTTCGCAGCGGCATGGCGGACGCGCGCGCGGTCATTGTCGAGTCGCGCGCCGGCCATGCCGATGGCGATGGCTTGGGGCACGGGCAAATCTTTGTGAACGGATTTCAGTTCGCGGAACAACGAGAGCAGTTGCGCCTCGGTCAACAGGCGCACGTTGCCTGGCCCGGCTTCAGTGCGGCGCGTCACGCCCGCACAATCGTAGATCGCAACTGAGCGCGTGCCTCCGCAATCGAGACCGAGAAACGCCGCTGGCGCGTCCGAAGTGTGTTTCATCCAGGCGACGTTAAGCCCGCGAAGGGCGTCGAGGCAATTCACGGCTGGCGCACTCTTGATGCAGCCGCTGAGTTCATGCGCCTGAAAGCTGATGGCCTGTTGGCGAGAACCGATTGAAAATCTTCGGGTTTAGTTTTTGAAGGAGGCGACATTTCCATCAGCGTGCCGGAGGAATTACCCATGGTCGCACCAGCCTCAAACCTGAACTAGTCAATCCCGGTGCCGTGCTTGTCATGACGCGTCTTCGACACCGCCGGGCCGTGGCGTGGAGCGAGAACGTGGTGCCGCGTCCGATGCGCATGGTGCCGAAGCGCAGCGTTTCATCGGTCAGGCCGTCCAGGGCGCGCGGGGATTTCTCCGGCTCGGGCGCGTCGCATTCGTGCCAGACTTCGATCAGCGTGCTGGCCGCGTCCAAGTTGGGCTGAGGGTGCAATTGAGCGCATCCGGACACCGTGGGTGGATGGCCACGAAAAATTATTGTGGTGGGACTCCCGCTGCGAGGCCAGTGCGGGCCATCAGCCCTCCGCTCGCAGCGCGAGCGGGGCCACCACCCAACGGGGGACGACTGGGCGCGTCGGAAAGAATCAAGAGCCTCACTGCTCAGCGGCTGGCTGCGGACAGGAAAGTCCGTGCGCCGGGAAAAAAACGCCCCCGCCGTTTTGCGGCGGGGGCGTCGTGAGAATTTCTTGGCGACTGTTACGGCGTGCGCAGGCGGTAGAAGCGGTTGGTCGTGGGCACCGTGGTGTTGATGAAGAAGGTGCGGTTGCTCGGCGCGGCCAGGACGTTCGAGAGCACGGTCCAGGACGGGTCGTCGAGGAACTGTTTGTATTCCACGCCGTAGGTCTTGTTCGACACGGCAAAGAAGACGAGGCGTGCGGTGTTCGCGCCGAGGTCGGTGATGGACGTGATGCGCAGGGCGCTGCCGCTCTGCGTGGGGTCCGTGCCGGCGAGGTATTCCTGGTAGTTGGTCAGGCCATCGCCGTCCGGGTCAGCGGCGGCGTCGTTCACGTTCGGGTTGAGCGTGGGAACGTATTGGTTTTCCCAGGCGTTCGGCATGCCGTCGCCGTCGGTGTCGGGGTTGCCGCCGAAGTCGGGCAGAGCGGCGATCCAGTTGGTCGGGTCATTCGCGTAGCCGGTGAGGCTGACCCGGCGGAGGGACTGTCCGGTGCCGTCGGCCGCCGTCGTCCACGGGGCGAGGTCGTAGTAATGCACGCGGTCCACGAGAACATAGGGAACCTGGCCGGGGTTCGGCGGGTCGGGGCGGTAGAGTTCCACCTTGTCGTCATTGTTCGCGAGCTTGCCGGTGTAAGGGCCATAGACGGGCAGGGTGACGGGCATGCCGTAGAGGCCGCGGAAGATGGCGAGCTGGCCGGGGCTGGCCACGGGATCAAAGCTCACGAGCACGACGTTGCTGTTCGCGGGGATGGTGACGCCGGGCGGGAAGTTGAAGTCCACCGCGTCGCGCAAACGCCAGGTGTTCGTGGTCGCGGCGGGATCAAACATCTGCACCGCGCTGCCGGTGATGTTGCGCAGCTCGATGAATTCGTCGAGCGAGTTGTCGTTCGTGCCGGCGTCGGGCGGGTGATATTGAATCTGCCGGATGACCACGGGGCCGACCTTGGGATACGGATTGGCCTGGCCGGTGCCGGTGCGGAAGATGGAGACGCTGCCGGGATCGTTCTGGCCGAGGGAGCGCGCGCTCAGGGCGGTGAACTCCTCGTTGGTCTGGCTGGTCAGGTAGCGGCCAAAGGAGACGCCGTTCTGCGACGCGCCGAAGTCCACGCGCGCGCGGAAGCCGGTGAGCACGCCGTTGGTCGTCGCCGCCGAGAGATAGATTTCGTCGCCGCCACCGCTGCTCAGGGAGAAGCTCGCGGGATCGTTCGTGTCCGCGTTGAACTGGTATTCATAGAAGACCGCGTAGCCGTTAGCGGGAATGATCGTGCCGTTCGGGATGCGATATTTCTTCAACGCGCTCTTCGCGTCGCTCAACCACCAGCTTCCGATGTTCACGTTCGTGCCGGTGAGGTTGCGCAGCTCGATGGCGTCCTCGAAGGGCAGGTCGGTGTGGGCCAGCGCCTCGTTGATGACCACGTTCGAGAGTGAGAGATAATTCGCCGCGCCCGGTGACTCCGTGCCGGGGAAGCGCACGATGGCCGCGTTGCCGTCGGGGAAGCGGCCTTCCGTGACGCCCACGGCCTGCGCGCCGAAGGTAACGGAATCCACGAGCGTGGCCGCGCTGATCGAGAAGCCCAGCGCCTCGCCGCCCGCGCCGAGGCTGAAGTTCACATGGTCGGCGCCCGCGCCGGGATTGCTGTCCGCCCAGAAACGCTGCCAGCCGTTCGTGCCGCCACCGCCGAGGAAGGAGAGCGCGGGGATTTGCGACTTGGTGCGGTTCGCGAGATTGTCTGTGAGGAACAGGCTGCCCACGGCCACGGGCTGCGCGTTGGGGTTGTAGAGTTCAAACCAGTCGTCCTCGCCGGGGTCCGCCGCGGCCAGCCACTCGTTGACTTTCAGGAGCGTGACGTCACCGAGGGTGGCTCCGACCACACCGTTGTCCGCGAGGGACGACGGCACCGTCAGCGCGAACGCGCCGGTCCCGTTCGGGATGCGGCCGATGGAGAAATCCGCCGTCTGCAACCCATGCACCACGGCATTGATCAGGCCGCCGCCGTTGGCCAGGTTGTCGAAGAGGTAAATGGCCCCGCCGCTCGATTTGAGTCCGAAGCCCGTGTTCGTGGCCGAGGCCAGCGTGTCCGGATCGCAACGCAGCCGCAAATAGCCCAGCGCACCGAGGCTCGTGCCCGGCGCGAAGACGTAGCGGCGCGCCACCAGCGTGTCGTCCGTCACGCTCATGTCGCTGAGGTCCACCGGCACGCCGGAGAGATTGTGGAATTCAATCCAGTCCGGCGTGGTGCCGTCCGGTTCGGCGAGCGACTGGTTGTTGGCCAGCACTTCGTTGATGACCACGCCGCTGTTCGTGTTTAACGCGGTCGGGTTCGGCGCGCCCGGCGTGGGCAGGGCGAAATAGACGACGTTCGACGAACCGTTCGGCGAGCGGCCCTGCGACACGTCCACGCGCTGCGAGAGGTAGACCACGATGTCAATGATCGAGGTGTCGCGGTTGGCGAGGCTCAACACGCCCTGTTCCGGCGAGAGCGAGAAGTTCAGATGATCCGCGCCGCTGTTTTGATTTCCATCCGCAATGAAGGAACGGTAGCCGCCGCCCGCGATGAAACTGAGCGCGGGGATTTGATGCTGCGTCCGCCAGCCATCCGGCTCGTCGCTCAAATACAGTCCGCCCAGCGCCACGGGCCGCGCGTCGAAGTTGTAGAGTTCGAGGAAATCTTCCGGCGAGAGCGTGAGACCGACGGCCAGCCATTCGTTGATGCGCAACCGGCGCTGGTTGCCGAGTCCCGCCGCCACGTTCGCCGCGCCGAAGGTCGGCACGCACAAATTCCACGAGCCGTCCGCGAGCCGTCCGACGGACAAGTTGTCGAGCTGCAAGCCGAAGGTGATCGAGTCCGCCAGCGCGCCGCCATTGGCCACGCTGTTGTAGAGGAACAGCCCTTCGCCGTCCGCCGACAGGGTGTATTCCAGATGGATACCCGGCGTGGCCGCGCTGTCGGCATAGACCACGAGGTAGCCGCCCGCCGGAATGATCGAGCCGGGCGGGAACACGAACTTGTCCGGGTCCGTCGCATCATCCGAGAGCCGCATCCCGCCGAGGTCGAGGGGTGAAGACGAGGCGTTGAAGAGTTCCACCGCGTCCGGCGTGGTGGCGCCGTTGACCAGCACGCCGGCGTTCGCCGCGAGAATTTCGTTGAGGCGAATGGGGCTGGCGTTCGTGTTCACAAACCAGGTGCGCGACTCGGTGACGAGCGCGACCGGGCCAAAATTTGTGTCGTCCTGATACATCGCTGAATCGCGCTTGCCGACGACATCCACGCGATGCGCGCCGGGCGTCAGGCTGCCCAACGCAATCGGCGTGGCGGAAGCCGTCTCCGCGCTCCACGGGCCGAGGTCGAGCCGCCACTTGTAGTGCGTGAAGCCGGAGCCGCTCGGGAAGTTGGCCGCGCCCGCCGGGATGTTGTTGCCCGTGCGCAGCGGACCGACGACGAGCGAGGCCGCGGCCTGGCTGTTCGTGCCGCCCGGCACGCCGGAGATCGAAGCGCCAATGGGAATCACGCCGCCCTTGTCGCGACCGTTCGGTCCGGTGCCGAGCGCGGGCGAACCGGACGCCGGCGCGAACCACGCGCGCAGCACCTGCGCCGCCGACCACGAGTTGAAGTTCGTCGTCTCCGCGAGCTGCGGCACGTAGGTGAGCAGGGGATTCGCCGTGGAATTGTTCGTGCCCGTACCCGCCCAGGTGAAGGGCATCAGGTTGTTGTGGAACGTGGTGTTGTTCGCGACCGGCGTGGCGTTCGTCAACTCGCGCGTCAGCCGCTCGGCATCGAAGATGATGTTGCCCTCGACATACATGCCCACGGCGGGCGCGATGCCCTCGTCCGCGAAGTTCAGCACCGCCGTCACGTTGCTGTCCTGCGAGCCGACGCCGCTCTGATGCACCACGGTGTTGTTGATGAAGTTGTAGAAGTTGCCCAGCTTGGCCGTGGCGGCCTGGTCCACGTCGTAGAAAATGTTTCCAATGACGGTGATTTCCGAAGTCGAGCCGCTGTCGTTGCCGCCGCTGACCGCGCTGGCGGAATCGGGCGAGCCGTTGCGGTGCGCGTGCAGGAAGATGTTGCCCTCGACCCACGCGTCCGTGCCGTCAATGTCGAGGATGTCGTCGTCGCTGCCGGTGAACACGCTGTCGAGCACCTGGAGAATCGGGCCGGGGCGGTTGCCGCCGGTGAAATCAATCGTGTCGTTGTAGCCCAGCGTGCGCCCGTGGAAGTTGCGCACGAAGATCGCGCGCCCGCCGGCCTTCACGCCCGCGTTGCCATGAATCGGCTCGAACGCCGCCGTGGTGTCGGGGAAGTGGCAATGGCTGACGACGAAGGACGAAGCGTTGAAATCCAGATACGCGCGGTCCGTGGTGCCGAAGGTCAGGTGATCGAAGAACACCGTGCCCGCGTTCACATCAATGGCCGTGACGTTGTTGCCTTCGATATGCGCGTAGGCGATCCGTGTTTCCGGCGAAGCCGCCGCGCCGTTGATGATGATCCCGCCCCAGCGATTGCTCGGCCCGGGCGAGGGGAGGAAGCGCAGGCCGGCGGTCGGCGTGCCTTCTGCGAGCAGCCGTCCGCCGTTCGCGACGGTGAGGTTCACGCCGGCGTTCAGGAAGACGGTGGTGCCCGGTTGAATGGTCAGCGTCGCGCCGTTGTTCACGGTGATGCTGGCGGTGAGGCGGTATGGACCCGCACCCGGCGACCAGATGACGTTGCCCGCGATGGCCGCGCTCTGATCGTTGAACGTGCCGGGGTCGTACCAGACCACGAGGTTGGTGCTGAAGACGGTGCTGCTCACGCCCACGAATTCGACGAGCAGGTTGTTGTAGCCCGGCTGCAACGCGACGGTGCTGTTCGTCCAGCGGCCTTCCCACGCGGAGTAGGTGCTGGCCGCGCCGCTCACGCGCACGGTGCGGGTGTCTATGGCATTGGCCGCGCCGCGCAAGGTGATGGTGGGCGTGGTCGAGTAGGCCACGCCGTTCGAGGAGCCAAGGGTGTGCACGAGGCTGTAGGTCAACGGGATCTGCGAGAGCACGCTGGCCGTGCGCGCGGCGGCGAAGTTCTTCGTGTTCGGAATGGTGGCGCTGGCCGTCCAGTTGCCGAGCAGTTGGTCAATGAGCGGATGAATGTTCGTGGGCGCGAAGACCGTTTCGCCCAGCCGCTTCAACTCCGCGAAATACGTCGGCACAAACGCCGGGTGCCGCACGAAGCGCGGCAGGATCGGGATGCTCAAGGCCGCGCCGCCCGCCTGGCCGTTGACCATGGCCCAGATAGATTCGCCGGTGTTCATCAGCCCCGGTGAATCGCCGTCGCCGAGGATGGTGTCGAAGTCATGCGGGATGACCGTGAAGCGCGGGTCGTTCACGCCGCGATACATGGCGTAGTCGTCGCCGCGCCCGACGCACATGGAGGTCTCGCTGTATTCGACGAGCGAACAGACGGCGAAGTAGCGCATCCAGTTCGTGACGTTGACGATGGCGGAGACGGCGGCGACGTAATTGCTGTCCGGCGTGGCGGTGGAGAGCGCGAGCGTGAGCTGATTCATGTCGCTCCAGTTGTCATCGCTCTGGTTCGAGGTCTTGAAGTAGCCGCGGTTGACGTACGAGTTGCCGTTCGTGCCGAAGTTCGTGAAGTCGGCATTGTGCGCGCCGGTCGAAGCACGGTAGGCGTTGCCGTCGCTGTCGTTCGGATAATGGTCCTCGGCCCAGTCGCCGTTGATCGGCTCGACGAAGACGAACGCGCCGTACTGCGGCGAGCCGCTGCTGGCGAGATCCGTGCCGTTGATGCGGTAGCGCACCGGGCGCACGCTGGCCGTGGGCAGGCCGGACTTGAGCGAGAGGGCGGAGCCAAGCACCTGCGAGTGGGTGTAACGGTTGTTCAGGTTGATCTCGGTGAGACCGTTCCAACGCGTGTCCGAGGGGATGTTCACGCGGTTATTCTTGGGGTTGCCGCTGCGGCTGCCCGCGCCGCGAATCCGCATCCCGGAGAGGTAGCGCACTTTCGCGCCCTTGCCATCGATAGTTAGGAACGTGGCGTTCATCTCCGCGTCGCTGTTCTGGTTGATGGCGAAGTATTCCGCGCTCTCGGTGCCGGTCATGATGATACGGAAGAGCGGCAGGGCGTTTGTCTCATATTGCTCGTTGTCCACCTGATAGAGCGCGTTGGCCGTCTGCGCGAACACGCCGGTCTCGGAGCGCGCCGGGGCGGGCCAGAAGTTGGTGCGCTGGTTCGGGTCGATGCAGCGTACGTAAAACTCCCGCACCGTGCCCACGACCTGCGGCGCGATGAACGCGCCATACGTGCCGTCGCCCGCCAGCCCGTCGTTGTGCTCGCCGTCGTCGAACATCGTCACGCCGGCGAAGGCGCCCGGCCCGGCCGTGGTGTGGTTGCGCGAGAAAAGCACCACGCTGTGGCCGTTCGTCTGCTCGTCGCGGATGCGCGCGGTCACGGTCACTTCGTCCGCCGAGGTCGGCACCTGCGGGAAGTGCGCCACGTTGAGAATCATGGGCGCAATGTTGGTCGTGCGGAGCGTGTTGACGACGCCGGGCGTGCCGTTGGTCTGCGTGCTCGCGCCCCAGTTCTGGCCGTATTCATTGGGCAGGAGCGGGTTGCGCAGTTCGAGCGTGCGCCCGCCTTCCATCGTGCTGTTGCCGGTGTTGAAGTTCGTGCCGTCGGCGAGTGAGAACCATTCCCAGCCCCGCGCGCCGTTGTCGAGCGGGCCGCGCTGGCGGACGGCCCAGTCGCCTTCATCCGCGTAGTGCACGGTGTCCACGTTTTCGCCGGTCACCGTCTCGAGTTGAATTTCCTCGTCGGTGTTGCCGAGCTGCCCGGCCCAGCCGCCGACCACGTTGGTCACGGCGGGATATTTGATCTGGAAGGCATCCACGCTGGCCGCGACCACCAGGTAGCCGCCCGCCGCGAGGGTCACGTTCGGGAAGGTGAAGTTCACGCCCTTCGTGAAGCGCCAGCCCGTCAGGTTCACCGGCGAGGTGTCGGTGTTGTGCAACTCGATCCATTCATGGTTCGTCGCCTCGGTGCTCGGGTGGAACATGATTTCGTTGATAACAATCTTGTCCGCAAAAACCGCATTCGGGTTCAGCACGTAATTGTATTCACCGCCCGCAAACGCGTTCGGGGCCGGCACCGCGAGGTCGGTGATGCCGTGACCGGCGGCCCAGACGATTTCCACCGCGCCCGTCGCAGGCTGGGTGAAGCCGAAGGTGTAGGGGCCGCTGCCCGAGCCGATGACGTTCTGCGCGGCCACGTTGTTGACCCGCAGGTCAGCCGCGTTCACGCCGGTGACCGGCTCGCCAAAGGTCACGATGAGCTGCGTGAGGTCGCGCACGGTCGCGCCGGGCGGCGGCGAGACGGTGGTGACGAGGGGCGGCACGTTGTCCGGCGTGAAGTACTGCCACGTCGCGCCGGGGCCGAAGGCGTTGAAGGCGTTCAACTGCGGCGAGGCGTCGGTGATGCCGTGCGTGCCGGCCCAGTCCACGTTCACGACCGAGGTGCTCGGCTGCGCGAAGGTGAAGGTGAAGGTCGCCGGCCCGCCGCTCACGCCGGTCGCGGGCACGCCGTTGATGTGCAGGTCACCCGCGTTCACGCCGAGCACGGATTCGCTGAAGGTGACGGAGAGCTGGGTGATGTTCGTGACGTTCGCGTTCGCCGCCGGGTTCTTCGAGGCAATGGCTGGCGGCGTGAGATCAACCAGCGTGTACGACCAGGTGTTGCCGGGCCGCGCGGGGTCAAAGGCGTTCACGCCGATCTCCGTGTCCGTGATGCCGTGGCCGACGGCCCAGGTGATCTGCACGTTGCCGTAGGCGGGCTGCGGGAAGGTGAAGGTGTAGCTCGCGCCGCTGCCGCTGATTCCGGTGGCGGGCGCTCCGTTGAACAGCAAGTCGGCGGCGTTCACATTCTGCACGGCCTCGCTGAAGGTGATTTGGATTTGCGTGAGGTTGCTCACCGTGGTGGCGGCGACGGGCACCTGGCTGAAGACGGTGGGCGCGCTGGGATTGATGAAGCTGTAGTTGAAGCCGGAGCTGACAAACGGTTTCACCGGCGCATCGAAGTCCGTGATGCCGTGCCCGCCGGCAAAGGTCACGTTCACCGTGCCGAACGCCGGCTGCGCGAACGTCCACGTCCATACATTGCTCACGCCGGTGCGGCCGGTCGCGGGCGTGCCGTTGATGAGCAGGTCGGCGGCGTCCACGCCCTGCACGGGTTTGGTGAACGTGATGGTGATGTTGGTCAGCGCGGAGACATCGCCGGCCACGGGATTCAGCGCGGCGATGGCGGGCGCCAGGAGCGACGGGTCCACCACGGTGGCGGTGAGATCCACGGACGTTATGAAGTCCGAACTGGTCAGGGTGGAGTTCTGGCCTTGCAGGGCGAGGACGTTGGTGCCTTCGCGCAAGAAGTTGAGGAACGCGGCGGACAGCGCGTTCGTGGTGTAGCCGGCGGGGTCGGTGGCATTGGCCGCGCCGTTCGTGATGGAATACTCGCCGTTCGGCATGTTCAGGCGGTAAATTTCCTCGCCGTTCAGCCACACGATCACGCCGTCGTCAATGCGCGTGCGGAGCACGAGGTTGGTCAGCGTGGACACGTTGACGAGGTTGAAACTGCGCCGTTGGAAGACGGCGAAGTAGCTGTTCTGCATGTCGTTGAGAATGGTCTGCGCGCCGACCGTGTAATCAATCGGCGTGGCCGTGGTGTCGTAGGCGAAGGGCGCGTTGCCCGTCAGCCATGTTGAATCATCAAACCCGTTCGTGCGCCAGAGCGTGGTCGGCGACGACGCCTCCGTCAGCCCCTTCCAGTAACGGTAGTTTGCATTGACCCCGACCAGCGTCACCGTCGGCGTGAGCAGCGTGTAATTCCACGTCGCGCCCGCGCCCACCGCGTTAAACGGATTGCCGGACAAGTCCGTGATGCCATGCCCGCCCGCCCAAGTGATCGCCACCGCGCCAAAGGGCGGCTGCGCGAAACTGAACGTGCGCGTCGCGCCGCTGCCGCTGAGGCCCGTGGCCGGACTGCCGTTGATGAGGAAGTCGCCCGCGTCCACGCCGATGACGCTTTCGTTGAACGTGACCTGCACCGAACTGAGATTGCTCACGCTGGCGCCCGAGGCCGGCGCGCGCGTCACGATGGTCGGCGGCGCGGTGTCCACGAAGTTGTAGCTCCACACGTTGCTCGAAGCCGTGCCGTCGAAGGGCAGGGGAGAGAGGTCTTGATCCACGATGCCGTGACCCACGGCCCAGGTGATGTTGACCGTGCCGACGGCGGGCTGCGCGAAGGTGAAGGTGTAGCTTGCGCCGCCGCCGCTCACGCCGGTGGCGGCCACGCCGTTCACGAGGAAGTCCGCGGCATTCACGCCCGCGACGGATTCGCTGAACGTGACCTGCACCGAGGGTAGCGACGAGACCGTCGCACCCGCCGCCGGAGTCTGGCTCTGGACAAAGGGCGCGGCGAAGTTGGTGAATTCCAGCCCCTGCACCGTGTTCGCGATCAGTTCGAGATCGAAGCTGATGTCGCTGCTCGTGGCGTTGTTCTGGTGAACCTCCACGGCGATGATGTTCGTGCCGTTGTTCAGCGCGACGGTGTTCGTGCTGCTGAAAAAGGTGAACTCATCCGTGCCACCGACGGACGCCCCATTGAGCGCATAGTTCGTGTAGGTGATGATCGCCGGCAGCAGCGGCAGCAAGTCCCGGCGAATTTCATTGCCGTTGATGTACACCACGGCCGCATCGTCGCGCACCAGCCGGAGGGTCAGGTTCGTGATCGCCGCCGTGTTCGTGACCACGAAGGCGCGGCGGAAATAGGTGGTGGGATATTTGTTATTCGCATCGGGGCCGAAGCTCACCAGCGTGGCCTCGGGCCGTGCGTCCGCCGTGTCGCCGTAGCCGAGTTCCGCCACGCCGTTGCTCCAGCCGCTGTCGTTGAACGCCTGGTCGCGCCAGGCCGTGCCCTGATCCACGCCTTGATCAAAATACTTCCACACCGCGCCGGTCGGGATGAGTGACACCGGCACGACCACGAAATCATTGACCGTGATGTTCACGCCCGGCGTGCTGGTCGCGGTCGCGCCGCTGTTGTCCGAGGCCACGGCGGTGAGCGTGTAGATGCCTTGCGGCACATTGGTCCAGGTGAACTCGAAGGGCGCGGTTGCGTCATCGCCGAGCTTCGTGAGTCCGGCGTAGAAGGCCACGTTCGTCACGGTGCCGTCGGTGTCATTGGCCGTGGCGGTGAGGAGGATGTTCACGCCGGGCGTGAAGAGCGCGCCCCCGGCGGGCGCAGTCAGGGACACGGTGGGCGCGATGTTGCCCTGCGCGCCCGAGCCGGTCAGTTCGAGATACCAGGTGATGTCGGTGCTGTCCTGCGCCGTCTGGTGAATCTCCGCTGCGAAGACGTTCAGGCCGTTGGTCAGCAGCGCCGTGTTGATGTTCGTGTTGAAGTACGTCTGCCCGTCATCCAGCCCGTTCGCGGCCAGCGTGTTGAAGGCATGGCCGGCGGCCACACCGTTGCGGATCACTTCCACGCCGTTCAAGTAACCGACCACGCCGTCATCGCGCAGGAAACGCGCGACGAGATTGGTGATGGCCGCACCGTTTGTGACGGTGAAGTGATGGCGGAAATAGGTCGTGACGTAGCGAGTGGTCGATCCGGCAGTGGGTGAGCCGGGCGTGGCGTCGTCTTCGACCACCGTGGCTTCATCCGCCGGCACGTCGCCGTAGCCGAGCTGCCCCGGTCCCGCCGCCCACGCGCTGTCATCAAAGCCCCACGCTTGCCAGGCCGTGCCCTGGTCACTGCCGTTGTCGCGATAACGCCACCAGGAGTTCGTGCCGGTGATGTTGTTCGAGCCGACGAACGAGAGGGCAGAATAGCCGAACGGAACGATGGAAATGTTGGCCCCCGGCGAGGTGCCGGTCTGTCCGCCGGTGTCGGTCGCCCGCGCGGTGATGGTGAAATTTCCTTCCGGCAGGTTGGTCCACACCACGGAGAAGGGACTGCTCGTGTCGGTGTCGATCAGGATGTTCCCGTTCCGGTAGAAGCTGACGTTCGTGACCGTCCCGCTGCCGGCCGTGGCGTTCGCACTGAGCGTGATCGCCGTGGGGTTGGTGAAGAACTGACCGCCGGAAGGAGAGGTCAGCGTGACCGTGGGCACGGGGACGTTCTGGACCAAGGTGAAGTTGAAAGTGTTGCCCGTGGCATTGTTCCGCGTGTCCACCACGATCCGGTAGGCCGTGCCGGCGGTGGCGGTGAAGGTGATGGAGGCCGGCCCGCCGAAGTTCGGCTCCTGGTTGCTGCCCACCGCCGTGCCCAAGCTGTCCACGGCGCTGCCAGTGTAGGCCGCCAGCAGGGTTCTGAAGAAGCTGCCGTCGCTGGTGATGGTGACGGACGCGGTCGTACTCGGAGTCCATTCGTACCAAACGGATTTGCCACCCGCGTTGCCCGCCGCATGACTGGGCTCCCCGACTTCTTTGGTGGCCAACGCCGTGGTGCCGCCAAACGAAATGCTGATCCCGCTGATGGTCGTGCGGTCGGCAAAATTATCATTCGCCGGTTGAGCCAGTGCGGTGAGGAGCGACGCAGCGCAGAAAACGCCGACGAGGAGGGAACGGAGTAGTTTCATTGGTATTAACTTGGGAGCGGATTGGACGGTGCGGGCCTGGGGTCGCGGCCGTCCACCAACCGGCGCAGTGTGCAGCATCCTCCCGCCGGTCGGTGATCACACGACCTGGCTGGCGATTGGATACAGTTCATCTGCATCGGTTCTATTGGGTTGCCCGGAATCGCGACGCAGACGGCACCGGTGCCGGACTGGTTGCAATTCCGTGACGATTCTTTCCGAAGCGTCGAGCCGGCGGCCTGCCGTTCGCAACTTGTAAAATGCTGTTGCGACAAAAAAACCATCGAACTTGAACGCGTGGGAATGGGCAGACCGTAGCTGAACGCTTCCGCTGGAGCAAGCGCGCGCTTGATGACGAGGGTGTCATAAAACGTGCCAGGCACGGCTAACACATTTCGGCCCGCCCATTTGGATTCAGAATGCGTGGGGCGCTGTTCGCCACGGTTCATGAAGGACGCCGAGAGTTGGTGGGGCGTCGTCGCTCCGCGCGCGCCGGGCCACGACTTGATGACACGCGCCTGAAGTAAAGACGCCTCACCCCGGCGCGCGCGG
>JANNGC010000281.1:0-2444 GCA_031380445.1 Pedosphaera sp. | reverse complement strand
GCGCGCGCGCTATCTTTCGTTTGCGGGACGCTTCGAGGAGGCTCGCGCGTACATCGCCCGGCTGCTCGACGACCCCGCGGAGCCTGTGGATGTGCTGCATCGGGCCCAGGCGATGGGTGCGCGGATCGAACTCGCCGTGTTTGCCCGTGTCTGCAAGCTCAACGATGGCCCCATCACCAACGATTCCATCCGCGCCATCTACCGCGAGATCATGTCCAGCGCGCTCTCCGTGGAGAAATCCATGACCATCGCGTATCTCGGGCCGGAGGCGACCTTCACCCATCAGGCTGCGATCAAGAAATTCGGCTCCAGCCTCACCTACGCCTCACAGAAAACCATCGCCGATGTGTTCAGCGAGGTCGGACGCGGGCGCGCTGAATACGGCGTGGTGCCCGTCGAAAATTCCACCGAAGGCGTCGTCACCCACACGCTCGACATGTTCGCCGACAGCGAACTCAAGGTCGTTGCCCAGATCGTCCTGCCCATCCAGCAATGCCTGATGAGCCGCGTGAGCCGCGATCTGATCCAGAAACTTTACGTTCATCCGCAGTCGCTCGCACAATGCCGTGTGTGGATCAGCAAAAAATTCCCGCACGCCGAGATCATCGAGACCTCGTCCAATGCGAGGTCGGCTGAACTCGCGGCGAAGGATAAAAAATCTGGAGCCATCGCCGGCGCGCTCGCGGCGGTGCAATACGGCCTCACCGTGCTGGAGCAGGACATCCAGGACAACTCTGCCAACGCCACACGCTTCCTCGTGCTTGGCCGCAAATGCCCGCCTGCCACCGGCAGCGACCGCACCAGCCTCATGTTCAGCATCAAGGACGCCGTGGGCGCGCTGCATCGTTCGCTCGCGCCGTTCCGCCGTTACCGCATCAACATGACGAAGATCGAGTCGCGCCCGAGCAAACGGAAAGCGTGGGAATATTATTTCTTCGTGGACTGCGACGGCCACCAGACCGACACCCGCGTGGCGAAGGCCATTGACCAGCTCACGCAACATTGCAGTTTTGTGAAGGTGCTGGGTTCGTATCCGAACGCGGAGTAGAAACTTCTTTATGGCAGGTGACGACGTGAAGAGTCTCACTTCAGCCGGAAAAATAAACTCACGCAGCGTGATGCTCGCTCTCGGACGCGGCGGGCTGATTCTGGAAGAACGGCAGATGACTCAGCTTGCGCCGGGCGCTGGCAACAAGATTTCCTCGGGCCTCAATGCCGCGCGCGTGGGCGTGCGCCACGGCAGTGTAATTGCGGCGAACCGCCTCCAGCTTGAGTTGCAGCGGAACAACGTCAGTGACATCTCCATCGCGGTGAAATTGCCGTCGGAACTGCCGTCGGATAACCGCACGCTTGTGTGCGCGCTCCCATTGCATGTAGATGAGGAATCCCATCAACAACGCTACCGTCGAAAGCCGCAATATGACTTCATTGTCCGACATAGTCTTGGCTTGGTGGGTAAACCATCATCGAAACGCGCACGGCTGGCAAGTTCGCAGGTTTCGGTAGGGCGCACCACTCAGAGCGCGCCGCTCGCGGTGACGCATTATCAGATCAAAGCTTGCAGGGCTACGAGCTGACAGGCATTCAGGACAGTGCTCGCCAAGCGAGCGCAATCGGAATGAAGATCAGAGTCGCAACAATTACGCCTCCGATTAATTGACAAACGGCGATCATGAGAGCTTGGGCGGGAGTCAAACGTCCACCGGTCTCGGACTTCAGAAAAACGAAGTGGCTGCAAGTCAGAGCAACTAGGCCAAGCACAACCCCAGTTGAACGCGCGGTGGGCGCGCCCGCGAGAACTCCCGAAACGCCTAGGGCTAATGCAACCCCATTCGATACAATGTAGGCAACAAACGAGGAAAGAATTGCTGCAGCGTAGCTAGGCTTGAATCCCGCAAGCCATGATGTAACCAGTTTGGCGATAAGCGCGCCAATGGGCACTACAGTGATCACTGCGATTATATAGATAAGGTATGGCTTCATGTTTTGCGTATCTTTGGTTCTACACTCGCCGTTATTTCTTCCTTTGAGCACGCTTCTTCGCATCCAGCAAGCGGCTCGCCGTGCTGCCTTCCTCCGGCTTTTTCTCGGGCGTTGCTTCGGTCGTCGGCTTGGCCGGCTCTTCCGCTTTCGGTTCCATTCCGGGCAGCGGCATTGTGACGGGCATCGTCGGCTGGAAAAGTTCGGGGCGGTCTTCGACGGGCTTCGTCGTCTCGGCGCGCACGGCATCGCGGCGGGTGAGCAGCGCGGCGAGCGAGTCGTCAGACTTCGTCACCTTCGGCTTCGGACGCCAGAAGAACAGCGCGCCCTTCGCCGTCGCCATCGCCTTCTGCCAGTCCTCACGTTCGATCTGGATGCGCCGGAAACCGACATCCAACACAAAAAGAATCACCGCGAATTGCAGCAACGCCTCCCACAGATCGCGTGGCTGGAATGTTTTCAAC
>JANNGC010000257.1:0-3771 GCA_031380445.1 Pedosphaera sp. | reverse complement strand
CAAGGTTCTGCACCTCGACGCAAACAAGGAGAAGCTCAAGAGCGCGCCGGAATTTAAGAGCGCGATGTGGTCCGAGCATTCGGACAGCGAGCACCTTTCGGCCGTCTATGCTTATTACGGCCAGGAACCCGCGTTCAAATTCATCCACAAGGGCGACCTCAACGACGGCGCAGCCAACACCTCGTCCACGCGCAATGCGGACGGCACTTGGAACAAAGCCCGCCTGACCGGCGAGCGCCAGTGGATGATTCCGGCCTCGCGTCTCGCCCACCTTCAGAAGGCCACCAAGTTCACGGGCCTGCCCGTGAGGAACTTGCAGGACGAGAAACTCGGCACCGTGGACAACCTGCTGGTGGACGTGCAGGCGGGCCGCATCGTGGCGGTCATTCTCTCCTCCGGCGGCTTCATCGGCATCGGCGAGGAACTGAGCGCCGTGGCCCCGACCGCGCTGTCCTTCAATTCGGGACACGACACGCTCCTGCTCGACACGACCAAGGACATGTTGAGCAACAGGCCCCATTTCAAGGCCGACCAGTGGCCTGACTTCAGCCAGCCCATGTATTCCGAAAGCGTGTATCGCGCCTACAAAATGGAGCCGTACTTCACCACCAACGCCGTGACCGAGGCGGACAAGACCGCGCGCAATGTGCGGGACCGCAACAACCGCACGCTCACGCCGTTCGACCAGGGCAACAGCCAGGCCGACACCGACACCACGGCGCAAATTCGCAAAGGCGTCAACGCCGGCCAAGACCTGTCGGTGAACGCGAAGAACGTGAAGATCATCACCAACAACGGGCGCGTCACCTTGCGCGGGCCGGTCAACAACTCCGAGGAGAAGCGGATGATTGGCGCGATTGCCAACGGAGTCGCGCGCGCGGAGAACGTGGACAACCAGTTGGAAGTCACCTTCAAGAAGCTCGGTAACTAACTCACTTTTACATCAACAAAAACACCAACCAAGAAAGCAAAAACATCATGTCCAAGAAATCTGTATTCTGTATCGCCACTTCACGCAGCCAGGCTGACCGCATCGTGGATCAGCTCAAGGCGGCGAACTTCTCGAACAACGACATCTCGGTGCTGTTCCCGGACCGGGGCACGTCCCACGATTTCGCCCACGAGAAAAACACCAAGGCTCCCGAAGGCGCGGTCGCTGGCGCGGGCACGGGCGGCGTGGTCGGCGGCGCGCTCGGCTGGATCGTCGGCATCGGTGCGCTGGCCATTCCCGGTGTCGGGCCGTTCATCGCGGCGGGTCCGATTCTCGCGGCGCTCAGTGGCGCGGCCATCGGCGCGGCGGCGGGCGGCATCGCCGGCGGTCTGATCGGCCTCGGCATTCCTGAACTCGAAGCCAAGCGTTACGAGGGCAAGGTCAAGGAAGGCAATATCCTCCTCTCGGTTCACACCGAGAACTCCGAGGAGATCAAAAGCGCCAAGGAAATCTTCACCCACGCCGGGGCACACGACATCTGCACCACGGGTGAATCCACTGCTCCGGATGCGCCCAAGGAACTCGCTGGCGCGCGGAATTGATTTGCTCACCAACTCCTGCGGCCGGGACAGCCGGGCCGCAGGAAACTTTGCTTCCGCTCCGATTTCAGCATTTCAGTTTTCAGCGTTTCAGCTTTGGGCTACCTTACCCGGATCACATACACCGCCGTGACGTACGGCGGGAACGGCTGCGCACCGGGGCTGAACTCCGTGGTCACGAACGTCACCGGCGGATTGATCCCCGAGTTGTCCGCCTGCGCCGTCGCAAACGAATCAATCCCGCCCAGCGCGCCGCTGCTCAGGCCGCCGCGAATGAAACGCTGCGCCCCCGTGTTAATGTCCGGCATCAACTGCCCATCCAACGGCGACTCCGCGTCATCCAGCAACTGCCCGTTGCACTCCACGAAGTTCTCGCCGAGCGCCGGCACGCCGGGCAAGTCCTTGAACCACGGCAGCACCACGCCAATCGGCACCAGCGTCCCCAGCGTGACGAGCTGCGCGGCCTGCGCATCAATCAACGCCTTGAGCGCATTGAGTTGCAGGCGAACCTCGCCCGCATCCAGCGGCGAGAAGTCGGCGGGCAGATTTGGATTATACATAATTGCAAAAGCTGAAATGCTGAAAACTGAAAAGCTGAAATCCAAAACAGGCCTGGCCGTCTTGCCGGCCCATTTCAGATTTTCAGCCTTTCAGACTTTCAGCTTTTTGTTCACGACGCGCGCCGTTTGGTGATGTCGCTCCACGGGGAATTGCCCGCCGCGCCTTGCACCCGCACGCGGAAGAAGTATTCCGCGCCCGGCGTCAGCGCGCCGACCACCGTTTTCGCCACGCGCATGGAACTCATTTCCGTCCACGGGCCGTTCGCCGACTGCGCGCATTGCACGAAGTACTGCGGACGTCCATACGTGATGGGCTCCCACTCCAGCTCCACCGTGCCTTCCATGGCCCCGGTGCGCGACTGCAGCCCCGTGGGCGTGGGCAGCGGCCCGACCGGCGCATAGGGATTGCGCACGCCCAGGCCGAGGGCCTGGAGGCTCAGCTTGTCGCCGTCATACACCGTGTCCGCATATTCCGCGTAACGGTTGATGCCGGCGCGCAACGCCGCCATCGCTTCCAGACGCGCCGTCAGTTTCACCGCGGCGGCGGCATTGGCCAGGGACTCCTGGTTCAGGGCGGTCGAGCCGCCCGTGACCAGCGTTTGCAACTCCGCCAACGTCAGGGGACTGTCGGCGAGTTCCGTTTTGCCGGTCGCGCCGGCAATGATGTTGTCCCCGAGCTGGAGCACGGCCGGATCGGGCAACTGACCTACGTTTGTTTTTACCTGCATATGTTTCTGCTTTCGTGGCCGGCTTAACACCTCGTTCCAGGTTCCCGTATTCCAGTTTCCCGAGTTCCAAGTTCGTATCATAGTATTGCTGGTCACGGTGGGGATATAACACTTGCGATGCCATGTGGGGTTTCACCCCAAGTGGGGTCATACGCCCCAACCGTTGCGGTGCGTCACCCCATCTGCGGTAAAAGACCTCCGGTGCGGTTTGTGCCGATTTTGGAAAGTGTCCGGCAATCGAACAGACACCACTTGTGAGTAATCGTGAAAAACCTGCAGGTTTTCGGCGAAACCCTGCAAGATTTTCAGGAAAACCCACAAGTTTTCGCCGTCAACCGGCAAGTTTTTTAGGAAAACCCACAGGTTTTCCGCGCCGACCTGCAGGTTTTTCTCAAATATTCACAGGTTTTCCACGAAGACTCACAAGTTTTTGGCGAAGGCCCACAGGTTTTTCACGAAGGCCCACAAGTTTTTGCCGCATAGATGCAGGCCTTGGCCGATACCCTACCGCCCTCGTCCGTCTCCCGCGAACTAGATCAGAGGCCCCACACGGCGGGTGCATCTTGACAGTGTTTTTGTCTGGCTCCCTCTTCTCCCTCGGAGGGAGGAGAGGGCTGGTGAGAGGAGGGTCGTCCGGTCTTGCTCGTACGATGCACCCACACACGGCCCAAGCTCTCAAAATGCGCTTGCCTGACCGCCCCCATTTTTGTTGATATAGCCTCTTAAGCCATCAATAGGGAAAACTCACACTTGCATTGCTTATGGAAAACCAAGGCTCCGACTCGCTCTGGGATAATGAACGGCGCGTCATTATCAAGGCGTTAAACACCTACCCGACCCAAAAGCTGGCCGCCAAAGACCTGGGCATTGATCGCGGCACGCTGGCGGACAAAGTCATCAGCCACGACATCGTCCGCGTCTATATGGCGGCCGAGGACCGGCCTAATACTGGC
>JANNGC010000254.1:0-6462 GCA_031380445.1 Pedosphaera sp. | reverse complement strand
GACTTGGAGACGGCGGAGATCGCCATCCGCGCGGCGCTCACCGGTCACTTGGTTTTCTCCACGCTGCACACGAACGACGCGCCGAGCGCCTTCACGCGCTTGATTGATATGGGCATCGAGCCGTTCCTGGTGGCGTCGTCGGTCGAGGCGATCATGGCGCAACGTCTCGTCCGCACCATTTGCAAGACATGCTCGAAGACGCAGAAGGTGGAGCGCAGCTACTTGCGGAAGATTGGTTTCCCCGAGGATGAAATTGACACCACGGACTTCCGCAAAGGCACGGGCTGCGAGAACTGCCGCCTGCTCGGCTATCAAGGCCGCCTGGGCATTTACGAATTGCTGCTCGTCACCGAGGCCATTCGTCCGCTCGTCATGAACCGCGCCACCGCTTCGCAGATCGCGCACACCGCCGTGGCCAACGGCATGAGGTCGCTGCGCATTGATGGCTGGACCAAAGTGAAAGCCGGCATCACGACCATCGAGGAAGTGCTGCGCGTGACCCAGACTGAAGAACACATGAAATCACTCGTCGAGGACAACGCCACCCAGATGTGGGTGAAGAGCTAGTATGGCACGTTGGAACTCCGCGAACGTCCTGCACCTGGCAGGCGACCAGAAACAAGTCTGGCAGTTTAATATCCGCAGCGACGGCCCCAGCCTGTCGCGCGAGGAAAAGAAACTCCCCACCGAATCGCTTCCGCCCAAGATGGTCAGCAAGGACTGGCAGACGCTGTACCAGCCGAAGCTGAACGTGGCGTGGCTGCCGGCGGACAAGGCGTTCCTGCGCGTCCTGCAACTTCCGCCCGCCGACAACATCGAAGAGACGACCTCGATGATTGATTTGCAGTTGGAGAAACTTTCTCCGCTGCCGGTCACGCAGATTGTCTGGACGTTCGAGCTGCTGCCGCAGCGTGCGGGGCAGGCGCAGACCGCCATCGTGGTCATCGCGCCGCGCAATCTCGTCGAAGATTTCCTCGGCAAGCTGGAGGGCGAAAGTTTTCTCGCCGACCGTTTGGAGATTCCCTTCCTCGATCAATTGCTCGCCACCAAGATTGATGCGGATGGCGTGTGGATTTATCCCGGCCTGGGCGTGGCCCCGGACAATTGCGTCGTGGCCTGGTGGTATGGCGGCGTGTTGCAAAATGTCTCGCTGCTGCATCTGCCGACGGAGGAGCGCGGACAATTTCTCCGCGACCAGATCGCGCAGATGGCGTGGGCGGGCGAACTCGAAGGCTGGATCACTTCGACCCCGAAACGGTTTCTCATCGCCGATGGCGAGACGGCCAGCACCTGGCTGCCGCTCATGCAGGAAGGCACGGACCAGCGCGTGGAAGTGGTCGCTCCCCTGCCCTCCGCCGAACTGGCGAAGCTCACGGCGAAACGCGCGACGCGCGAGAAAGCGCCGTCCGGCCTCGTGCCGGCGGAGTTCACCGCGCGCTACCGGCAGCAGTTCGTGGATCGCATCTGGATGCGCAGCCTTTTTGGCATCGCGGTGTTGTATCTCCTCGGGGTGTTCATCTACCTCGCGTTTGTGCAATACCAAGATTACGAAGTCACCAAGACGGAGCAGCGGGCGCGCGACCTCGCGCCGGGCTACACGAACGCGTTGCGGCTGCGCGATCAGGTGCGCGTGATGCAGGACCAGTTGAACCTCCAGTTCGCGGCGCTGGAAAGCTACAAGGCCATCGCCACGGAAGTGCCCGAGGGCATCCAGGTGGACGGCATCAGTTTCAGCCGCGGCCGCTCGATCTCGCTCTTCGGCACCGCGCCTGCGGATGCCGCGACGAAGATCAATGAGTTCAGCGAGAAGCTGCACGCGCTGACTGCGGAGGGTCAGACACTCTTCAAGCCCGGCTCGCCGCCCTCGTGGACTAGGCGCGGGGCGGACGCGACGTGGAACCTCGCGCTTGAACTCACCAAGGGAGAAGGCGGCGAATGAAAAAGTCTCTCTTCGACAAACTGAACCTGCGCCCGAACGAGCGTCGCCTCGTCATCATCGTGCTCATCGTGGTGTTCATCATTTTGAACTTCATCTTCGTCTGGCCGCGCTTCGGCGACTGGGGGAAGATCAAGGCCCGTCGCACCATTGCCGAGCAGCAGATCGCGCAGTTCGACCGTGAGACGGCGAACACCAAGGGCTACCAGATGAAGATGAAGGACTTGGAGACGCAGGGCGCGGCGGTCGCCTCCGAGGAACAGGCCGTGAAGCTCTCTACGACGGTGCAGAACCAGGCGGCGTTAAGCGGCGTGCAAGTGAACCGCTACGACCCCGTGCGCCAGACGGCGATGTCCATCGGAGGCAAGACCAACCAGTTCTTCGAGGAGCAGAGCGGCATCATCAACTTTGTCGCGGAAGAAAAGGCCCTCGTGGATTTCCTCTACAGCCTCGGCACGGGCGGCTCGCTCATTCGCGTGCGCAGCATGACGCTGAACCCCGATCCGCCGCGCAACAAGTTGCAGGGCAACCTCACCCTCGTGGCGAGCTACGCGAAAAAAGCGCCCGCCCGTTCCGCCGCACCGGCTGCGACCACCGGCGCGAAGCCCGCGACTACTTCATCCACTTCTGCGGCCAAGCCCGCCTCGCCGTTCGCGAAGACCAACGCGCCGAATGCGCCGGCCAAAACCAATACCCCAGCAAAGAAATGAAAACCGTCGTGACGAATCTCATCGGGTCGCTGCTCCTCGTGGCGACGTTGGCGCACGCGCAAGTTCCACCGCCCGCCGGAGCGCCAGCCGCGCCGGGCGGCGCGCGCCCGAATGCGCCGTCCATGTTCGGCGCATCCACCAATTTCAACCGCTTCCCCCGCTTCCCCGGCGCTCCCGGCACGCCCGCTGGAAATGTCGCCGTGCCCGCCGGCCCCGGCGTGCCGGCCAATCCCGCCGCGCCCGGCGCAAACCCGAACGTCTTCGGCGCTCCCGCTGCGGGCGGCGCGACCACCGGCGGCTCGAACGTCGTCGTCCGCGGACAGTTTAAGACCAACGAAATGCTCTTGCCCGGCATGATCCGGTTTCAGGAAATGGAACTCGGCCAGTTCCTCGAAGTCTATGCCGAGATGACCGGCAAGACTTTGCTCAAGTCGCCGCAGGTTCCGCTCACGACGAAAATCTCCATTAACAACCAGAGCACGCTCACGAGGGAAGAGGCCATCAACGCCCTCAACACCATTCTCGGCCTCAACCAGATTTCCGTGATCCCGCAGGGCGAGAAGTTTCTTAAAATCGTCCCGCAGGCCGGCATCGGTCCTGAGGCCACGCCGTTCTCGACGAACACTTACGACTCGCTGCCCGACGCGCAGGGCGTGCCCATCGCGCAGATCGTCACGCTCAACCACCTCACGCCCGAGGACGCCATCAGCATCCTCACCCCCTACGCCAAGCTGCCGCAGGGTCTGCTCGGCGTGAAGGGCAGCCCTACGCTCGTCATCCGCGACTACGCGGAAAACGTGAAGCGCATGTTGGAAATTCTCGCCAAGGTGGACGTGGCTTTGCCCGTGACCATCGAGACCGTGGTCATCCCGATCAAATACGCGACGGCGGGTGAAATCGCCGGCGTGCTCAGCGGACTCGGCGCGACCACCGGCTCCGGCATCAGCGGCGGCGCGGGCGCGGGCGGAGGAGGATTTAGCGGCAGCGGGTTCGGTGGCGGCGGCGGGGCCAGTGGATTTGGCGGCGGCGGCGGTCTCGGCAACAGCGGACTGGGCAGCCAATATGGCGGCGGCTCCAGCCGTGGCGGGATCGGCAGCCAATATGGCGGCGCGGGCAACAACCGCATCGGCAGTCTGGGCGCGAACACCGGCTCCGGCGCGGCCAACCCCGGCAGCCTCCGCAACACCGGCACCGCCGTGGGCAACCGCCTCACCAGCGCCGTCAATCGCGCGTCAGGCCAGGGCGGCGCGGCGGGCGACTTCGTCCTCATCGGCAATGCCAAAATCATCCCCGACGAACGCTCGAACGCCCTGCTCATCTTCGCCGAGCGCGCCGACCTCATCATCATCAGCAACATTATCTCGAAGCTCGACGTGGTGCTCCCGCAGGTCCGCATCGAGGCGCTCATTCTCGAAGTCAATCTCGGTGACAGCAAAGACCTGGGCGTGAGCATGAGGCAGAACGTCCGCAAGCAGGGCGATCTCGATTACGCGGGTGGCTCCGTCTTCGGCCCGGGCTTTGTCAATCCCAAGACCTTGAACGGCTTTTCCGGCGGCGCGTCCAACCTCCTCGGCGCGGGCTTCAACTACTTCGGCAAGATCAACGAAGACTTCGACTTTGCCATCAACGCCGCCGCGCAGGATTCGCGCATCAATGTCCTCTCGCGCCCCAGCGTCGTGACCTCCACGGCCAAACCCGCGACCATCTTTGTCGGCGAGACCCGCCCCTACATCACCGGCACCTACAACAACGGGTTCAACAGCGGCGGCAACTCTTCGCAGTATTCCCAGCTCTCCATCGGCATCAGCCTGAACGTCACGCCCATCATCAACCAGGACGGCCTCGTGGTCATGGACATCGCGCAGAACATTTCGCAACCCGGCGACAACGTGGAGATCGACGGCAACCAGGTGCCCTCCACCATTGAGCGCAACGCCCAGTCCTACGTCGCCGTCCACGACCGCGACACCATCATGCTCGGCGGTTTCATCTCGACCTCCAAAAACAAGTCCAACGGCGGCGTACCCTTCCTCAAGGACATCCCCGGACTCGGCATGTTGTTCCGCAGCACCAGTGACAGCACCCGCCGCGTGGAACTGATGGTGCTCATCCGCCCGACCGTGCTGCCCACGCCGGAGATTGCCGCCCTGCATACCGCCGAGAGCCTCGACAACTCCCCCGGCATCACCAAGGCCCAGCGCGAGGAAGCCGAATACCAGCGCAAGCTCATGCAGAAAGAACGCAAGGAACGCGAGCAGGCCGAACGGCGCGGGAAGTAACGGAGCGCGGCCCGCTGAGTCCGCGCGTTCCAAAGAATCAAAAAAGAAAGGGCGGCGTGATGACACGCCGCCCTTTTCGTTTTCTTCAATCGCCGCTACGGCAGCGTCGTCGTCCCCATCAGGAACCGATCACACTCGCGCGCTGCACCCCGACCTTCGTTGATTGCCCACACCACGAGGCTCTGGCCGCGACGGCAATCGCCCGCTGAGAACACCGCAGGAATGTTCGTCGTGTATTTTTCGTGCTCGGCTTTGTAGTTCGAGCGTTCGTCGCGCGTGAGATTGAGTTGTTGCGCGATGGTTTCTTCCGGCCCGAGGAAGCCCATCGCGAGCAGCACGAGTTGCGCGGGCAGGACGCGCTTGGTTTCTTCCAGGTGCGTGGGGACGAACTGGCCTTTGTCGTTGCGCTCCCATTTCACGTCCACGATTTCCACGCCCTTCAGATTGCCCTGATCGTCGGCAAGGAACTTCTTTGCGGTCACGAGATAGACGCGCGGGTCTGCGCCGAATTTCGCGGCGGCTTCCTCCTGGCCGTAATCCATCTTGTAAGTCTTGGGCCACTGCGGCCACGGATTGTCCGCCGTGCGCGCCAGCGGCGGCTTGGCCATGATTTCCAACTGCGTGATGCTCTTGCAGCCGTGGCGCATCGAGGTGCCCACGCAATCGGTGCCAGTGTCACCGCCGCCGATGACGACGACGTCCTTGCCGGTCGCGTCGATGAAGCTGCCGTTCTTGTGCTGGTCGAGCAGCGCCTTGGTGTTCGCGGTTAGGAATTCCATCGCGAAGTGGACGCCCTTGAGTTGTCGGCCTTCGATGGGTAAATCGCGCGGCTTGGTCGCGCCTGTGCAAATCACGACGGCGTCGAAGTCTTTCATCAACTGATCGGCGGGAAGGTTCTTGCCGATTTCCGTGTTGGTCACAAACATGATGCCCGCTTCCGCCATCAAATTCACCCGACGCTGCACGACTTCCTTCTTGTCGAGCTTCATGTTCGGGATGCCGTACATCAGCAGCCCGCCAATGCGATCCGCGCGCTCATAAACCGTCACGTCGTGGCCGGCACTGTTGAGCTGCTCGGCGGCGCTGAGTCCGGCGGGACCGGAACCGACCACCGCGACCTTCTTGCCGGTGCGCGTAACGGGCGTGAACGGCTTGATCCAGCCTTCCTCCCAGCCCTTGTCGATGATGGCGCACTCGATGTTCTTGATTGTGACCGGCGGCTCGTTGATGCCGAGCACGCACGATCCTTCGCAAGGCGCAGGGCAGACACGCCCGGTGAACTCCGGGAAGTTGTTCGTCTTGTGCAGCCGCTCCAGCGCTTCCGACCAGAGGCCGCGATAGACGAGATCGTTCCACTCCGGGATGAGATTGTTGATCGGGCAGCCGCTCGCCATGCCGCTGATCAACTTGCCCGTGTGGCAAAACGGGATGCCGCAATCCATGCAGCGCGCGCCCTGCTCCTTGAGCTTGGCCTCCGGCATGTGCTCGTGGAACTCGTTCCAATGTGCGATGCGCTGCAATTCCGGCTGGTCTGCCG
>JANNGC010000194.1:0-2379 GCA_031380445.1 Pedosphaera sp. | reverse complement strand
GTGCCACGAGGACGCCTACAAGGGCTGGTTCCATAGCTCGCATCATTTCAGCTCGTTCAACAACGAGGCGTATCTCTTCAGCGTGAACGAGACGCGGCAGGTCGCCATGCAGCGCGACGGCAATATGAAGGCGTCGCGCTGGTGCGCGGGCTGCCACGATGTGGTGCCGTTTTTTAGCGGCGCGTTCGATGATCCGAACTTCGACATCCGCAATCATCCGACCGCGAAGGCCGGCATCACCTGCACCGCCTGCCACGCCATCACGCATGTTGATGGCACGCGCGGCAACGCTGAGTACACCATTGATGAGCCGGTGCATTACCCCTTCGCCTACAGCAGCAACGCGCTGCTGCAATACGTGAACAACCAGTTGGTGAAAGCCAAGCCGGAGTTCCACAAGAAGACGTTCATGAAGCCGTTCATGAAATCGGCGGAATACTGCTCGACGTGTCACAAGGTTTCGCTGCCCGCCGAGCTGACGAAATACAAAGACTTCCTGCGCGGCCAGAATCATTACGACACGTATCTCCTCAGCGGCGTGTCGGGCCACAACGCGCGCGCGTTCTATTATCCCGAGAAGGCGCAGGCCAACTGCAACGGCTGCCACATGCCGCTGAAGGAGTCAGAAGATTTCGCGGCCAATTATTTCAACGCCACGAACACAACCAAGCGGTTCATCCATGATCATTTGTTCCCGGCGGCGAATACGGGCGTGCCGGCGATTCGCAAGGGTGTGATGGGCCAAGCGCCGAACTCCGGCCATTCCTCCGCGAAGCCGAGCTACGAATCGCCGGCTGCTGAACTCGATCAGGTCATCACCGTCCAGTCCAACTTCCTCAAAGGCTCACTGCGCGTGGACATCTTTGGTGTGCGCGAAGGCGGCACGATTGACGGCAAATTGATCGCGCCCATCCGCCCGCAAGTGCCTGCGCTGCGTCGCGGCCAGACGTATCTCATCGAGGTGGTGTTGCGCACCGTGCGGCTTGGTCATCCGTTCAGCCAGGGCACGGTGGACTCGAATGAAATCTGGGTGGACTCGAAAATCTCCAACGCCGCCGACCCGGACGCGACGGCCTTGCAACGCGCGCGCCCCGTGCTCGGTCGCAGCGGCGGGCTCGGGCCGCACAAGGAAGTCGATCCGTGGTCGCACTTCCTCAACGTCTTCATGCTCGACCGCGACGGCAACCGCATTGACCGGCGCAATCCGCAGGACATTTTCACGCCGCTCTACAATCACCAGATTCCGCCGGGCGCGGCGCAGGTCGCGCACTACTCCTTCACCGTGCCCGCCGACGCGCGCGACTCCGTGACGCTCGACGTGAAATTGAACTACCGGAAGTTCGACACCATTTACATGAACTACGTCTTCGGGAAGGGCTACACGAACGGAAAGCCGTTCCAACTCACGAACGAACTGCCCATCGTCACCATTGCCAGCGACTCGGTGACGTTCCCCGTGGAAGGCGGCGCGAATACGATGAATGCAAACTTGGATTTGGCCGCACTGCAAGCCGTGCGCACGCCATTGCCGGTGCAGACGAACAGCATCCCGCTCTGGCAGCGCTGGAACGACTACGGCATCGGTCTCTTCCTCGAAGGCGGAGACAAGGGCGCGGAGAAAGGTCAGTTGCTCCAAGCCACCGAGGCGTTTGAGCAGGTCGAGAAACTTGGCCGCTACGACGGCCCGATCAATCTGGCGCGCGTCTATTTCAAGGAAGGCCGTCTCGACGACGCGGTCGCCGCGCTGCAACGCGCCGCGAAAGCCACTCCGCCCGCGCCCCGCTGGACCATCGCGTGGTTCAACGGGCTCGTGAACAAGCAGAACGGTTACCTCGACAAGGCCATCACCGAGTTCCGCAGCATCCTCGAAGATCGCTACGAGGAACTGGACAAGCGCGGCTTCGATTTCAGCACCGACTACGAAGTCATCAACGAACTCGGCCAGACGCTCTTCGAGCGCGCGAAGCAGGAGCGCGGCGACGAGGCGGCGCAAAAACAATGGCTGAACCAAGCCGTCGAGCGGTTCAAGAAAACCCTGACCATTGATGCCGAGAACGTGGCCGCGCACTACAACCTCGCGTTGATTTACGAGCGCCTGGGCGAACGTGATCTCGGCGCGCACCATCGCAAACTTCACGAACGCTACCGGCCCGACGACAACGCCCGCGACCGCGCCGTGGCCGCCGCCCGCCGCCGTGACGCCGCCGCCGACCACGCCGCGCAGGCCACGGTGATTTACCAGTTGCAGCGCAGCGGGGCGATGGAACTGCCCGCGGCGCAAGCGGCCAAGACTGTGAACTCGGTTGCCAAACCCACGGCCTCCACCCGATGAGCGCGGACCAAAACGGCGTGACGCCCACCGCCCCGGGGGGGGGGGGG
>JANNGC010000188.1:0-5000 GCA_031380445.1 Pedosphaera sp. | reverse complement strand
GAAACTTGCAGAATGACGCCCGTGAGGATGCCGCTGATGGAGTTGGGCAGCACGACGCCCCGGATGGTCTGCCAGCGTGTGGCCCCGACGTTCCAGCAGGCTTCGCGAAACTGCATCGGCACACTGGCGAGGGCTTCCCGGGTTGAGGCGATGATGACGGGCAGCGTCATGACCGCGAGCGTCAGAGAGGCGGCCAAAATTGAGCGACCAATACCTGCGGCCAGCACGAAAGCCCCGAGACCGAACAGCGCGTGAACGATGGACGGCACGCCCGCGAGATTCACGACCGCGAGATTCACGACGCGGGTGAACCAGTTGTCGCGCGCGTATTCGTTGATGTAGATGGCGGCGGCGATGCCGACGGGCGCGGCGATGGCGAGGGACACGCCGACCAGCCAAAGCGTGCCGAGCAGCGCACTCCAAATGCCGCCTTTCCTCATGCCGCTGATCGGATTGGTGGTGAGGAATTCCCACGAGATGAGCGGGGCGCCCTTGGTGACCAAGTAGCCAAGAATCAAGACCAGCGGAATCAGGATGCACACTACCATGGATCCGAAGATGCCTTGGGCAATCCGCTCGTTGCGCCGCGTGCGGCGGATGTGTGGCGTCTCGGCGAACGGGTTCTTCACAACTGAGGCGGAGGAAGGAGGATGGCTCATTTCTTTTTAATGCCGCGCACAACGAGGTCAGCGGTGACATTGACGATGAACGTGAGGGTGAAAAGCACGATGCCGACGAGGAAGAGGACGCGGTAATGTTCGCTGCCCTCGCTGGCCTCGCCCAGTTCAGCGGCAATCGTGGCCGTAAGCGTGCGGACGCTCTCAAACATAAAGCCAAAGTTGGCGCTGCCGTCCTTGATGAAAGGATTGTTGATCGCGTGGCCGGTGGCCATGAGCACGGCCATCGTCTCGCCGATGGCACGACCGACACCGAGCAGCACGGCGGCGAGCAGGCCGTTCTTCGCGCCGGGGATCAGCACCCGATAGACCATCTGCCAGCGCGTGGCCCCGAGGGCGAAGGCGGCTTCGCGATAACTGTCGGGCACCGCCTTAAGGGCGTCCTCGCCGATGCTGACGATGATGGGAATGCTCATCAACGCCAGCAGCAAGGCGGCGTTCAGGACGTTCAGACCGACGGGCACGCCGAAAGCCCAGATGATGAACTTGTTCATGATCGTCAGGCCGATGAAACCCCAGACCACGCTGGGAATGGCGGCGAGCAATTCAATCACTACCTTGAGTGTTTCACGCACCTTGCCCTTGCAGAACTCCGAGACGAACACCGCCGCGCCCAGCCCGAACGGCACTGCGATGAACATGGCCGTGATCGTCACGCTCAAGGTGCCGAGAATCAGCGCGCCGATGCCGAAGCGCACGTTGTTCATCGAGGTGGGATACCAGTCGGTGTTGAACAGGAACTTGCCGAGCGTGACCTTCGCGGGCACGGGCAGCGCCTCGCGGAACACGAAGAAGAAAATGCCGAACACGAACAGGATGGCGCTGATGCCGCACAGGCGGATGAACGCCTCGATGATTTTCTCGCTCCAGACCGAGCGCAGGGAGCGCGACTTGCGCTGCATCAGGGCCGGGGCGGCGGTGGCGGTGGCGGGTTGCATCGGGTGACGTGTTCGTTTGGTGCGGCGCGGTGGAAGCGGATTCCCACCGCGCCGTTGTCTCCAGTCAGTCGTACGGTGACGGAATTACTTGGTCTGGTCTTTTTCCGGCAACGGGACGTAGCCGGATTCCACGACGATTTTCTGACCAGCCGGGGTGCGAACCCAGTTCAGATATTTCGTCACATGGGCCGGTGAACCGGGCGGCGTGTACATGAACATCGGGCGGGCGATAGGATAAGTGCCGTCGAGCGTGGTCGGGATGCTCGGCACGACCGCTTTGTCACCAGTTTTCTTGGAGACGTTCACGATTTTCACCTTGTCCGTCTTGTAGCCCAGACCGCTGTAGCCGAGCGCGCCGGGCGTGTTGGCGACGAGTTCCACGACGTCCTTCGAGCCGGACATGTCGCGCGAACCTTTCTTGAAGTCGTTCTTCTTCCCGACGACGTGCTCGCGGAAGTAGTGGTAGGTGCCGGAATTGTTCTGGCGGCTGACGCGGACGATTTCATCCTGTCCGGCGGGCATGGTCACGCCGAGGTCGCTCCACTTGTTAATCTTGCCGCCCTCTTTGAAGAGTTCGCTCAGTTGTTCAACGGAGATTTCGTTGAGCGGGCAGGAGGGATGGACGTAAATGGCGAGCGCGTCGTAGCCCACGAGGAATTCCTCGGGGTGCTTGCCGCCATACTTGGCCGTGGCCTTCTCCTCTTCTTCCTTCTCCAGCTTGCGCGAACTGTTCGCGATGTCGCAGGTGCCATTGATCAGCGCGGAAACGCCGACGCCGGAACCGCCGCCCGAGACTTCCACGGAGACGCTGGCGTCCACCGCGTGATACGCCTCGGCCCAGGCTTGGGCGAGGTTGACCATCGTGTCCGAGCCGATGTTTTGGACGGCGGTGGCTTTGGCTTTGTCACTGCCGCCGGCTGCGCCGTTTTCGGATTTGCCGCAACCGACGAGGGCCGCAGCCGCTGCGAGTGCGAGAGTGGTGGTGATGAATGTGTTTTTCATGGTGTTCTTCAGTCGTTGTTTCCGACCAGTGCTTGAACGAGTTCGCGCACATGGGTGTTGATGTCTTGGAACGTCTCCTCGTAGGCGTCGCGCACGTCGGCCAGCGAGCCGGGGCGTGAGGACGGATCGGCGACGGTCCAGTCCAGTCCCACCGTCTTGGTCGGCGGCGGCGGGAAAACTTTTTGCGCGGGTTTGGCCAGCGCGATGATGACGTGGTAGTGCTCGAGATTAAGAATGTGGCTCACGGGCTTGGTCGTCTGGCGCGCGATGTCAATGCCCTTCTCCTGCATGAACTCCACGGTGCGCCAGTCCACGGCGCGCGCTTCGAGTCCGGCGCTGGTGAAGAGAAAGCCCGGCTGGTTCAAACTGTTCGCGATGCCCTCGGCCATCTGGCTGCGGCAGGAATTGTTCTCGTCCACGAAGAGCACGCGCAGCACCTCAGCCCCGCGATGCTTCATGTATTCGCCCGTACACATGTAGAGCGTTTCCTCGCAGATGTTCTTGGCCTGATCCGCCACCCGCTCGTAGCGGCGCGCGATGGTCTGGAGCGGCGTGAGCGCAGTGATGGGAATGACGCCGGCCTGATTGAGCCTCAGCAACTCCGCGTCAATTTTGTTCCGCAGCAAATCCGCCCGGTCTTCCTCGGCCATGCTGACGCGCGCGAGTTCCGGGTCTTGTTCGAGAAACGCCTTCACGGAATTCGCCAGCATCGGAATGGAGACCTCGGCCAGCGCGGTGAAATCTTGCAGCGGCAATTTGTCGTGAACGGCGCTGACCTTGAGCACCTGGCGCGCGACGCTCTCGGCGTAGTCGCCGATGCGCTCCAACTCCAGATTGATTTTGATCGTGGCGTAGGCAAAACGCAGGTGCTTCGCGACCGGCTGCTGGCGCACGAGAAATTCCAAGCAGAGGCGATCAATCTCCTTTTCCAACTCGTCAATGCTCTGATCGCGCAGGATGACCGAGTAGGCGAGCGTGAGATTTTTTTCGACGAGCGCCTTGAGGCTGTCGCGCAGTGCGCGGTCGGCCAGTTGGGCCATCGCCTGAATCTTTGCGCGAATCAAATCTATGTCGCGCTGCAAGTGCTCTTCGTAGTGTGTCATGGCTTGAACGAGGGAACTTCTATGACACTGCTGTTACAGCCCAAGGTCGCGAAGGTTACGATTGTGCGACAAGGTTTTCCAGCGAAGGGCAGCATCAGGCAAAAAAAGTGCCGCCTTTTTGAGTGGCGGCGTTGCATTCTGAACGCTTGATGGCGTTCTTGTTCTTCTTAAAGCAACTCGCCGCTCCGATCCATGTGGCGCGCGAGTTCGAGGCGCTCGATGGCGTTCTCGACCACATGGCGCTTCAGGCCCGGCGGCAGGGTTTCAATGGTGTCGCCTTCGATGAATTGCGTCTTCAGCGCGCGGCTGATGACATTCACGAGGCACCACTTCATCATGCCGATGTTTTCCTTGCGGAACTTTTTCAGCTCGGAAGCGATGGGCGGGAGCTTCGGGCGGACGCCGCGAAAATCGAGGTCGGTCGAGCAACGGCGCTCAATTTCTTCCGCCGCATAGACGCCGGTCGCGTAGGCGAAGGCCATCGTGTTCAGCAACGCCTTCGGCTCGAAGTCCGGGTGCTTGCGGAGCACTTCGAGCAGGTCGGGGTTGGTCCAGTTTAACGTGGCCACATCGGCCATGATCCAATCGCGCAATTGCGCTGCGGGAACCCACACGCTCAGGTCGAGTGGGATGGTCAGTTCAGCTTCGTTCTCCGCCCTGAGTGGCTCTTCCATGATTGCCATTGTGTTCATAACACCGGCAGCTTCGCAGAGCCGTGTGACGAACTCATGTCGCGCAACGCACTTTCCGGCGACATTCCGCCCTTGAATCACAAACCGAATTTGAACCGCGAAACACGCGAAATACGCGAACATTTTTTGCTTTCGTGTGGTTCGCGTATTTCGCGGTTAATAATCAAACCCGCAGCACATGTTTGAAAACAAAACCGCCGCCCCACGCATCGGGGCGGCGGTCGGGGAGGAACCGACGGGCAAACTCAGAACTTCCAGACCGCGTCGAGCTGGATGCGGTTCATCGCGGATTCCGCATCGCGGCCCGCAATCACCGGTTCTTCAATCGCCTCGGCGCGGTAGTACGTCACCGAGAAAGTCAGCGCGTCAAACGGCGAGTAGCTGCCTTTGACGATGTGGCCCTTCGTGCCGGTGCCGGAGCGATAGCCTGTGCCGAGACCCGAGTTCGGCGAGGTCGAACCAATGGGGTTGTTTTGATAAAACGCGCCGAAGTCGGAATCGGTCAGCTCTTCATACCAGGAATCAGCCTCGATGCGGCGGTAGCGGTAGCTCAGCTCCCAAGTGCCTTTCTTGCCTGATTTGCCGATG
>JANNGC010000187.1:0-1538 GCA_031380445.1 Pedosphaera sp. | reverse complement strand
CAGAAATCTCCTTGGCGCTGCGCCGCTCCGTCCCCTTGAACATGAGGTGCTCAATAAAGTGCGCCGTGCCGGAAAGACGTTCCGGCTCGTAGCGTCCGCCGATACCGACCCACAGCCCCACGGCCACGCTCGCCATGTGGGGCATTTCCGCCGAGGCGATGGTCAGTCCGTTTTGCAGCCGAGTGAGTTGATACACGCGGGCGGAGATTACGGCCGGCAGGAGGGGAAACAAGCGCGGGCGTCCGAGTGCAAAAAGAAAAGGAGCGGAAGTTGCCTTCCGCTCCTCGTCAAAATAATTCGGGAGACTACTTCGAGTAGCTCCAACTCTTGACCTTGCCGTCCTTGTCGAAGTCCACGATGCGGAGCTTGGGACGGTAGCCGAAGTTGAACGGGATGAACTGCTCGCCCATGTTCAGGTTGTAAATCCACGACTCGCCATCGCTGCCCATACGGATGTTGTCCGTCTTGCCGTAAAGCGCGATGACCTGTTCCTTGGTCATGCCCACGGTGGGAACCTTGTCGTTGTTCTGCGCGGCAGGCGCGGGCTTGGCCGCGTCGTTGCTCGCGCAGCCAGCGAAGATAAAAAGACCGCCCAAGATCAGAGGAACCAATTTCTTCATGATGGTTTGTTCGTCGACTGGTTACTGGAGCTTGGCCAGGACTTCCTTGATGGCGGCGAAGTTCGGCAAGTCTTTCGGAGTCGGGGTCTGCTCGGCGTATTGGACCACGCCGCTCTTGTCGATGACGAAGGCCGCCCGGGCCGAGGTGTCGCCCACGCCCGCGAGCATCGGGAACACGACGTCGTAGTTCTTGGTCGTCTCCTTGTTCAGGTCGCTGACGATGGTGATGCCGATCTTTTCCTTGGTCGCCCAGGCTTCCTGCGCGAAGGGGCTGTCCACGCTGACGGCGATGACCGACGCATTCAACTGCTCGAACTGCTTCAGGCCCGCCGTCACGTCGCACATCTCGGTGGTGCAGACGCCGGTGAAGGCGAGCGGGAAGAACAGCAGGACAGTGTTCTTCTGGCCGAAGTTGGCGCTGAGTTGCACGTCGGCGAGGCCGGCGGCGGACTTGGACTTGAGTTTGAAATCGGGGGCTTTGGTTCCAACAGCGATGGGCATAATTTTCTTTGTTTGATTGTTCC
Source organism: Pedosphaera sp. (assembly GCA_031380445.1). Taxonomy (GTDB): domain Bacteria; phylum Verrucomicrobiota; class Verrucomicrobiia; order Limisphaerales; family SIBH01; genus JANNGC01. The sequence continues at coordinate 394 of JANNGC010000187.1, read as the reverse complement.
TACGTTGAACGAGGGCGCGTTATAGGCCCGGCGTGCGCGGGTGTCAAACGGTGAAGTGGCGAGTACGGAACGAGCGAGCTTGTGCGCAGTTTTCAGGGCCTGAACCGCCCAGCAGTGGCGGACAGGGGTTCACATCGCGTTCAAAGCCGCGCGCCCCCTCTTCTGCCCCGTCCTCGACACTCCCCGCGTGCCTCTGTTACCTACTCCCGGCTCATGCGCAGTGATTCGCTTAAAAATGTGACGCGCCTCGTGGTGAAGCTCGGCACCGCCGTGCTCACCGACGAACGCAAACAGCCCGATGCCGCCCAGATGGGCCAGCTCGTCGCTCAGATCGCCCGGCTCCGCAAGGCCGGGCGTGAAGTCGTCGTGGTCACTTCCGGCGCGGTCGGCGCGG
>JANNGC010000186.1:0-2759 GCA_031380445.1 Pedosphaera sp. | reverse complement strand
ACCCAATTGTGCAGAACATGATCGCGCGGACTCGGCGGTCCGCGCTCCGCTCCGGCGGAAAAAGCATTGCCTCCGGCGCGTCGCGTGATTGATAAACCTCCCATGCGGGCAAGGACGCTCCTGCTCATCTCTCTCGTCCTGAACGTCGCGCTCATCAGCGCGCTCGTGACGTGGCTGTCTTCCCCCCGTGAGGCCGCGCCGCGTGCCGTGCGCCCGCCGAACTTCGCCGCCATCGTCTCCAACCAGCCGGTGCGGATCGTAAAGACAAACATTCTCGTGCGCCCGCGCACCTTCACCTGGCAGGAAGTTGAGTCCGCGGACTACGCCGTTTATGTCGAGAACCTCCGCGCGCTGGGGATGCCGGAGACCACGATTCGCGACATCATCGTGGCGGACATTGATCAGATTTTCATGCAACGCCAGCGTGCGGACGCTGCGCGGCAGGACATGGAATGGTGGCGGGCCACCCCGAGTCAGGAGATGCAATCCAACCTGCTGGCCCGCGCGCAGGAGATTGAAAGCGAACGTCAGGCGCTGCTCGCGAAACTCCTCGGCCCCGACTGGGCGAAGGATCGTCCGCAGGATGACGATCTGCCGCTCGGCCTGGCCGGCCCGGTACTGGGCGCGCTGCCGGACGAGGTGAAGGCCAGCGTGCAGGACATCGCGCAGCGTTCGCGCGCGCGCATGACGGCGTACGTCGCGCAGTCCGAGGCGCTCGGCCAGCCGTTGAATCTGGTCGAGGTGGCGCGGCTCCGCGATGAGACCCGGGCGCAACTCGCCGCCGTGCTGCCGCCCGCCGCGCTTGAAGAATTTCTGCTGCGCTATTCGGAGTCCGCGAGCCAGTTGCGCCGCGAACTCAGCGGTTTTAACACGACGCCGCAGGAGTTCCGCGCCGTGTTCCGCGCGGTGGATACGCTGGATCGCGAGCTGCCGTTGCGCGCGGTGGCGAACGACGCGGAGTCCCAGCGCGCCCGCGCCGTCCTCGATACGCAGCGCCTCGCCGCCCTTCGCGCGGCCCTGGGCCCGCAGCGTTTTGCGGCCTACCAGGCGCTGATGGATCCGGCGTATCGCGATGCGGTGCAGGTGGCCGAGCAGGTGGGCGGCGACCGCGACACGGCGCTGGCCTTGTATGAAATTTCCCGCGCGGCGAATGACACGCAGAACCGCATCCGCACCGACGCCTCGCTGAATGACGCGCAGCGGGCGCAGCAATTGCGCGAGGCCGAGGCGGAGCAGTTGCGCGCGCGTGCGGAAGTGCTGGGCGGTCCCGTGGCGGAAGCTCCGGCGGCCGCGCCCGCCGTGGCGGAAACGCCGATGCGCCTCCACGGGATTACTCCGGGAGACACGCTGGGCATTCTCGCCCTGCGCTACGGCGTTTCTGCGAACGCCATTCGCGCGGCCAATCCTGACTTGAACCTGGATCGCGTGGGGCCGGGGACGATCCTTAACGTGCCGCCACCGGCGAATTTGCCGGCCTCGATTTATCCGCCCGGCGTACGGAGAAGGCAGTAGGGCGGGGCGGGCGGAAAAATTCCCAAGCCCAAATTTCAAATCCCAAACAAATTTCAACGGCCCAAATTCCCACGAGCCGTTTGGGAGGTTGGTCGTGGCTGGCCAACCGGCAGTCCTGAAAGCGGTCGCCCTAGCACCGCTTTTTTCGCGCAGAAAAATTACTTCAACGTCACCGGCGGCGTTTGCAGCATCTCGATGGCGTCCTTGGCTCCTTCGCGGATTTCCTCATCGGGATCGTTGAGCAGGCCGTTGAGAATGGCAATCGCGCGCGGGTCTTCGAGATCGATCAGTCCGTCAATGGCCGACTGGCGGACTTCCGTGGGCTGGCCCTTGGCGGTGGCCAGGGTGAGCAGGGAAAGTTTTTCATCCACGCTGCCTTCGATGCTCAGGAGCGAGTCGAGCAGATCCACGCGCAGTTCGGGATCGGTCTCGGCTTGGAAAAGACGCGTGAGCACTTTCACCGTTTCCGGGCCGGGCCAGTCGGTGATGTCCATCATCAGGTCCAGGCGGTCTTCGCGGTTGGTGTTGGCGAGGTAATCTTTTTCCAAGACGGGCAGCGGTTTGGTGTCCGGCATTTCCAGCGGATTGGGGATGGGGATGTCCGCGCCGCTCGGCATCCTTACCAGCAGGCCGGTCTGCCCGCCGACGGTTGTGGCGGGTGCGACGATGGGGGGCTGGCCGGAGGTGCCGGGCTGAATCACCGTGCCGTTGTTACCGACGAACGGGACGGCGGGTGCGGGCTGGGTGGCGGTGCCGGGCGCGTTTGGCGCGGGGGTGGTGGCGGTGGTGTCCGGACCCGGAGCGTGCGTCGGGTCGGCATGTTGCAGTTGGGATTTCTTCCCGGAGAAAAGAATCAGCCCCGCGATTCCGGCGCAGAGGACGACGAGCACAATCAGCAAATTTCGTGACATAATTTTATGACGACAGATTCATGCGCTGCTTTGAGCGGGAGTTCAACCTGAATTCCGAAGGAGCGGGGAGAGAACCACGGAAGACGCGGAAAACACGGAAGCGGGAAAAGTAAAATTTTGCGGCGGAACATTTCATCCGGCCCGGCGTTGCCGAGGCGTTGTTCCTGTTCCGTGTCTTCGGTGTCTTCCGTGGTTCCATCCTGATGACCATTCGAACACGCAGAGCGCGGGAAAGTTGTTGGCGTGGAGCGCGGGCCCCCCCGGGCCCGGGGTCAATAGCAGGCCGGGGGCCAGGTGGTGGGGGGAAACCCGGCCGCGCGGGGCCGCGCGCCCCCC
>JANNGC010000167.1:0-2423 GCA_031380445.1 Pedosphaera sp. | reverse complement strand
CATCTTCATGCGCTGCTCCGGCGACGCTTTCGGGCGCAGCATCCGGCCATAGACATCGTGGGCCAGCGCGCCGGTCATGCTCACGAGCAATCCGCTGAACGTGGACATGAACGCGGCGAACGCGCCCGCGCAGGTAATGCCACTCAAGATCGATCCCAGCGGCGCGTATTTCTCATTCAGCAGGCGCGGCAGTTCGAGGACGATTTTGTCCGTCCCTTTCGCGCCCAGTCCGTTGTAGAGGTCGGGCAAAAGATTTCTCCCGATGACGCCGAAGACCGGCGGGAAAACGTAGAACACGCCGATGAGAATCATCACCCACATCGTCGTGCGCTTGGCGGCGGCGCCGTCCGGGTTCGTGTAGAAACGCACGAGGATGTGCGGCAATCCCGCCGTGCCGCAGACGATGGCGATGATGAGCGAGTAGGTGTAGAGCAGGGCCAAGGGTTTTTCATGCTTCGCCAACCACTCCTTTTCAGCCGCCTGCGCCACGGAACTAGCCGCCGGCGGCTGGGGTTTAAGCTCGGCTGCCTGATTTTGAGGGGCCGACGGCTGTAACTGAGCGGCCAGCGCCTGATTTTGAGCCATCAGCCGCCGAAAGAGGGCGGCAGACGGCTCATTTTGAGCGGCGGACGGGTCTTGGAGAGCGGTGGACGGCTCTCCCAGGGCGGCGGACGGCCCTTTTTGAGCCGTCGGCGACTGAAAAAGGGCGGCTGGAGACTGAATAAGGGCGGTCGGCGGATGATTTTCAGCCGTGAACTGTATATTTTTAGCCATTTCCGGGGTTGGACTGATGATAAATCCCTTCCCACCCACCGCCGCCAGGACCAAGCCGTTCGTGCGCAAGTGGGCCTCAATCGTCTCCTTCACCTCCGCCGCCGTGAACGCGCCGTCGCCATGCTCGCGCACCCCGGCGTCAGGCGTGCGCGGACGCTGGACAAGCTTCAACGCGCTGAGTTTGCCGCCGAGGAAATCATCCGCGCGGGTGGCGAGGGAATTGGTGTTGGGGAGAAGCTGGCGGCCCGTCAGCTCCGCATAAACGCCGAGCGCCTGCGTGACGGTGAGCGAGTCGAGCGGCACGGTCATGCGCTGCCCGGCGGCGAGGCCGGCGCGGAGGGGGATGGTTTCCCGCGAAGGGGCGAAGTTGGCGAAGGGGGAAGTGGAGGCAGTGTTTTCCTTCGCCCCCTTCGCTCCTTCGCGGGACAATTCTTTCTCCGCGTTCTTGCCGATGGCGGCGGCGGCGGTCTTGGCGGCCTTGGTGGTGAGCGGGCCGAAGGGGTTGAGCCAGGTGGCGTCGGCGGGGGCTTTTGGAGGGAGGGGTTTTCGCTCACTTCCTCCAATGAATGGAACCGTGATAACTAACTCCGCTGGGACAGCGAGAGTGTTCGTTGGCGTGTGAATGAGCCTTACACCTTGCCCCGCGAAACTCTCCTCGTACTTCTTCGTGAAGGTGGTGGTGTTCAACGTGTTGGTTGTGATGATGCGGAGGTGTTTCGATTGAAGCGAATCGAGCATCAGCACCTTGCGACCACTAAACACCGAGTAGTCGTGCAACATCGCGTAACTGTCGTCGCCAAAATCGATTGGTTTGAACTGCTTAAATCCGGCAGCATCTTCGATACGAGTACCGAGCTGTTCAAAAAAACGAGAGAGTTTGCCATCATCCGACGCGTTCACATCAATCCATCGGTTGGTCGGCGCGATGTTGAGACGGATGTCTGAGTTGGCAGCGCTGTTTACCCCCACCTGTTTCCCATAATGCCCATACACCGCCATGAGCACGAAGATGGGCACCGAGATGGCGAACATCTTGGCCCAGTATTGAAACGCCTGCACCAGCGTGATGCCTTTCATGCCGCCAAGCGCGACGTTCAGCGTGATGACCGCGCCCACCAGCACCACGCCCGCCCAATACGGCAGTCCCGGAAAAATGTAGGCCAGCGTCGTCCCCGCCCCCTTCATCTGCGGCATTGTGTAGAAGAATCCGATAAACAGCACGAAACACACGGCGATCTTGCGGAAGACCGGCGAGTCAAACCGGCCCTCGGCAAAATCCGGAATAGTGTACGCCCCGAACCGGCGCAGCGGTCCGGCAATGAACAGCAGCAGAAACAGATAGCCGCACGCGTAACAGACCGGATACCACAGCGCGTCGTAGCCGCTCGACATCACCATGCCCGCGATGCCCATGAAGCTGGCGGCGCTCAGATATTCGCCCGAGATGGCGCTGGCATTCCAACCCACGCTCACGCTGCGGCCCGCCACGAAGAAATCGCTGGCCGTCTTGGATTTCCTCGCGGTCCAAAAGCCCATGAAGATGGTCGCGCAAACCGTGACGGCGCTAAAGGTCAGGATCCAGGGGTCAATGTGCATACTTCAGGGTGTCCCGCGAAGGGGCGAAGGAGGCGAAGGATTGGGAAGGTTAA